>JANYDR010000320.1 GCA_025363495.1 Cyclobacteriaceae bacterium
CCGGTTACGCAAGTTGAAAAGCAAATACCTCATTTATCTCATCCAGTATCGCATGTACTTCAACATCCGTATCCGCTTCCACCAACCTTGAACGATATGGTTTAAAATCAGGAATGCTTTTGAAGTAATTCCCATAGTGACGACGCATCTCAAATACTCCGAGCCTGTCTCCTTTCCAGCGAATGGAAAAGTTAACGTGTTCGCGACATACGCGAACGCGTTCGGCAATGCCGGGTGACGGAAGAATTTCTCCCGTTTTAAGATAATGTTTGATCTCGTTGAATACCCAGGGCGCACCAATGGAAGCGCGGCCAATCATAATACCATCGACGCCATACTTGTTTTTATATTCAAGCGCTTTCTGCGGAGAGTCTACGTCGCCATTTCCGAAGATCGGGATTTTAATACGTGGATTATTTTTTATGGCAGCGATCAATGTCCAGTCCGCTTCACCTTTGTACATCTGCACGCGGGTGCGACCATGAACAGTAAGCGCTTTGATACCGATGTCTTGCAAACGTTCCGCTACTTCCGTTATGTTTTTTGTTTTGTCATCCCATCCCAGGCGGGTCTTGACCGTGACCGGGAGATGAGTACACTTCACGATCTCCGCCGTCATCTTCACCATCTTTGGAATGTCTTGCAATAAAGCAGCACCCGCTCCACGGCATGCGACTGCCTTTACCGGACATCCATAATTGATATCAATCAGATCGGGATTTACAGCGGTCGCTATCTCTGCCGATCCGACCATATTGCCAATGTCACCACCGAATAGTTGGATGCCGATAGGACGTTCATATTCAAAAATATCCAGCTTTTGACGGCTCTTGGCGGCATCACGGATAAGCCCTTCCGAGGAAATAAATTCGGTATACATGAGGTCAGCCCCGCCAGCCTTGCACACAGCACGGAACGGCGGATCACTCACGTCCTCCATGGGTGCCAGCAGCAGGGGAAAATCCCCAAGTTCTATGTTACCAATTTTTACCATGTGCTTTTACCAGCTTTTCTTAACGAAAGCGAAGAATTCACCATATTTGCACGCAAAAATAGCCAAAAGCACTCATATCGATCATATGATTATTTCCGAAAGATCACCGGTTTCTTCCCTCTTCAGAATATTTGTTTTAGTAGTGCTTTGCGGTTGGATGTTCATAGGCCAGATCATAGGGGTTTTAGTCGGCTCGCTTATATATGACGGAGATTTCATGTCAGCCATGGCAGATCCCGCAAATCATCCGGATATAAGAAATGCGATTCTGTTTTCTCAGGGGATTGGATCAGCAATTGGATTGATTTTTATCCCGTGGTTCTATCTGAAAGTTTCAGAGCACAGAAGCGTTGATGGATTCTTTAAGAGTGAAACTCAATGGCCAATGATTCTCATTGCTCTTGTCATAGGAATAATGGGTATGGCAACAGCGATTTCACCTATCGCAGAGTGGAATAATAATATTCAGTTCCCGGAGTGGATGAGTGGCTTTGGTGAGTGGGCAAAAAACACAGAGGCACTTGCGGCAGAAATTATTAAATCCATTACCTCCAATCTTACTCCAGGGGCATTTATTCTTACATTCATTGTGGTGGCTATCATTCCAGCGATTGGTGAAGAACTTGTATTTCGCGGATTGATTCAAACAGAGTTGCAGCGCGCTTTTAAAAATCCACACATAGCTATTTGGGTAGCTTCAATTCTATTCAGCGCTATTCACTTACAGTTTTTGGGATTTGTTCCACGTGTTCTGATAGGAGCTTTTTTAGGATACTTGTATTATTGGTCAGGCAACCTGCTCGTACCAATGCTGGCTCATTTTTTTAATAACGGAATACAAATCATTGGCCTTTACCTTTTTCAGAAAGGCGTAATAACCTATGATATCGACAGTACAGAAAGTGCTCCTCTGCCGGTAGTAGCGGTAGGCCTGATCCTTACATTCCTCATTTTATATTATCTCCGAAATTATTTCAATTCACGATCAACGACTACCAGTGACCCTGTTTAAAAACTACAGCAACCTTACCCAGCGTCTTATTACAGCTTTTATCGGTGCAGCCGTTATCGTGACCTGCATTGTATATAGTGAGTGGACCTACTTCGCAATTTTCTTTTTGATCTGTTTCCTTACGGTACGTGAGTTCTACGCTTTGGCAGGATTGGATGGAATGGTTGTGCAGAAAACATTCGGAACCATTTGTGCGATGAGTATCTTTACACTTTCGTTTTTAATTGAAGACAAGGTCATCTCTTATCGTTATTATTTTTTGATCTTTCCGGTGCTGTCATGTGTGTACATGATCAAGCTGTACAAAAAATTTGAGCGCAAGCCTTTTACTAATATTGCTTATACTTTTTTGGGAATTTTTTATGTAGCGATTCCCTACTCACTTTTAAATATCGCTGCGTTTGAAAACGGGGTCTACAACTTCGAAATTATTTTTGGATGCTTATTCATTTTATGGGCAAGCGATTCAGGCGCATACATTGCCGGCACATTGTTCGGAAAACATAAGCTCTTTGAACGTATCTCTCCAAAGAAATCCTGGGAAGGCGCATTGGGCGGAGCAATACTTGCCATCGGCTTTGCATTTTTAATGAATAATTTCTTCCACACTCTTGCTCTGTGGCAGTGGCTATCCGTTACAGCCATTATCATTGTTGGAGGAACGTTTGGCGATCTTATCGAATCACTTCTCAAGCGAAGCATTGAAATAAAAGATTCCGGATCTATTCTTCCAGGGCACGGTGGGTTTCTGGATCGGTTTGATGGGTTGTTGATTTCAGCTCCTTTTATAGTGGCATTCCTGGAGATTTTCTAGAGGCCCATTTTTCATTCTTTCATTTTTAATTTTTCATCCACATTGGGTGACTTTAGCTCCCCTCTGCAATCACCATTCTTACCGAAATAAACTATGCTTTAACTACCCTTAAACCCTCATTTTATTTCACGATTTGGTAATGATCAGAACAATCTACTTTTTCATTTTTACGAGTCCGTTCTGACTAAATTATCTATCTTTGCAACCGTTTTCGGGCTGGAATTCTAACAACTCAAAAAGAACCTTTTTTAAGCAAGCCCGAATCGAAAAACAGTTAAAATTTCATAAATAAATGGCTTATATAGAACCTGCTCCTTTGCTTGACAAGGAGAACCCATTCGAGGCGATGATGTCACGTTTCCAGACGGCCTCACAGATACTCGGACTGGAAGAACAAATTTACAATGTGTTGAAAGTGCCGGCACGACAGGTTATTGTATCATTGCCGGTAACAATGGACGATGGAAGCATTCGCGTATTTGAAGGCTATCGCGTTATTCACTCAACAATCCTTGGTCCTTCCAAAGGTGGCATTCGTTTCGATCCAGCGGTTAACCTTGATGAAGTAAAGGCACTCGCAGCATGGATGACATGGAAATGTGCCGTTGTTGATATTCCTTACGGTGGTGCGAAAGGTGGCGTAAAGTGCAACCCCCGTGAGATGTCGGCAGGCGAAATTGAACGACTGATGCGTGCTTACACATTATCAATGGTTGATATTTTTGGTCCTGATAAAGATATACCAGCTCCGGATATGGGAACAGGTCCCCGCGAGATGGCGTGGTTGATGGATGAATATTCACGCACACGCGGCATGACTGTGAATGCAGTTGTCACTGGTAAACCAATCGTGTTAGGTGGATCATTGGGAAGAACAGAAGCAACGGGTCGCGGTGTAATGGTGGCAACACTTGCCGCGATGGGCAAGTTGAAGATCAATCCATACAACGCTACGTGCGCAGTACAAGGTTTTGGAAATGTTGGTATGTGGGCGGCACGTTTATTGGAAGAACGTGGTTTGAAAGTAGTTGCTATCAGTGATCTGTCCGGAGCATACTATAATGAAAAGGGAATTGATATTGATAAGGCTGTAAAATATCGCGATGGCAACAATGGTACGCTCAATAGTTTTGCAGAAGCACAAAAAATAGATGGTCAGGATATATTGACATTGCCGGTAGATATTTTGGTACCTGCCGCAACGGAAGATGTCATCACAACAAAAAATGCTTCAAAGATCCAGGCGAAGCTTATCGTAGAAGGTGCTAACGGACCAACCTCTTCAAAAGCGGATAATATCATTTACGAAAAAGGTATCAGCGTGGTGCCCGACATTCTTGCCAATGCTGGTGGTGTGACAGTGTCCTACTTTGAGTGGGTTCAAAACCGCCTTGGATATAAATGGACTGCTGAGCGCGTCAACCGCCGCAGCGACCGGATTATGAAAGATGCATTTGATAATGTATTCCGGGTTGCGACAGAATATAAAGTATCAATGCGAATTGCTGCCTATATGGTGGCGATTGACAAAGTGTCCAAGACCTATAAGTATCGCGGTGGGTATTAATTAGAAAATAGTCAGGAGTAAGAAGTAATAGTCTTTTTCCGGTAACTTTGCAGGCAAGCCTTTCGGCTTGCTTTTTTTATTAACCACAGAGGCGCGAAGGCGCAGAGATTCGCAGGATTTTACAATTGTATTCTCTGCGTCTTCGCGTCTCTGTGGTAAAAACATAAGTCCATGATAATTCACAAAGAAGGAAGAACGTTACTATTTGTCTTATTGATAATCCTGGTTGCCATCAATGGAGCCGTATATTATTTCGCGCCGGAATCAACAATGACGCAGAACTTCCTAATCTTCGCCAGTGTGCTCTTCTATACGGTGATTCTGCAGTTTTTCCGCAGCCCCATATTTGTAATTGAAAAAGATCATAAGTATGTTCTGGCTCCTGCCGATGGGAAGGTTGTGGTGATCGAAGAAACGGAAGAAACGGAATATCTGAAATCAAGACGAAAGCAGATCTCGATTTTCATGTCGCCGATCAATGTGCATGTCAATCGCATGCCGGTGGGTGGAACGATCAGCTATTTTAAATATCATCCAGGAAAATATTTGGTAGCCTGGCATCCAAAATCAAGCACCGAAAATGAACGCACTACTGTTGTTACAAAAATGAAAAACGGAACGGAAATATTATTCCGTCAAATTGCCGGCGCGCTGGCGCGAAGAATTAAATGGTATGTGAAAGAAGGTGATACATTAGAGCAGGGACAGGAGTTCGGGTTTATAAAGTTTGGATCAAGGGTGGATATATTTCTTCCGTTGAATGCGGTGGTGAAGGTGAAGATTGGGGATATTACTAAAGGCGGGAGGACGGTTATAGCGGAGATAAATTAACAGTTGCCAAATCGCAATTGACAACAGAGTTATCAATTGTCAATACTTTGTCCACTGCTCTTTGTCAATTGTCAACTTACTTCAGAACTTCGACAACGCCATTATATACCTATCCGGCACATCTCCTTTCGTAGCCGTTTGATAATCGCTGTAATTACAAGGCACTACGCTATTTCTTGTATACGGCCCTTTTGTTGGCATCGGGATTTCCATCCACCATCTCTCGGTGAACTTGCTCTTATAAAATATAAGCACCTCTGGCTCTACTGGCATTGATACTTTATACTTGGTAAAATCATTGCCCTTAAAGTCTTGTTCGTTCTTACGATGGTAATAACCTTCAATGAAATACCAGATCATTGTCGCAATTACCGAAGCTGTTTTTTTATGCGTGTCATCCAGGTCTGGACTATATCCATAAATACCCAGCGAGCTTAGCTTCTCATTCATTCCGGCATACCAGGATATCTGGCAGGCATCTTCACCACTTAATCCAAAAGGCTGAGCACTATCACTTCCGGGCGCATCCGAAGAGCGAATCGCGGTAATATCAAATGAAAGCAAGTCCGCCTGACGAATCGAAGGCTCCATTTCCGCAAGATTGGTACGCACATGACCAACGCGGAAAGCCTCGAAATATAATTTCTCTAAAACACTAATCGACGATGGATCAATCAGATAACTCTGGTACCCAAGATGGATATAGCTTAAAAGATAATTGGGTTCGTGAAGCAATATCTTATGAAGATGCTTCCGGTTTGCCGGCGCTCCATGCTTGTCTTCAAGGTCAAGGAATGCATCAATATTTAAAAGATTTACCAGCTTCTCAAATCCTTCATACGCCCAGTATTGTCCATAATCCAGATCGTGCGAGCCACCGATGATTACCGGCAGAACATTGTTCTCCAATAATATTCTACAGACTTCACTAAGGCGAACATACGTCTCATCGAGATCAATACCCGGATTGAGATTCCCCAGGTCAACAATTCGATAAGCTCCTGTTCCTTTCTTTAACTGATAAAATTTCCTCCGAACTTCATCCGCCGAATTACTCTTACCTGCGTGATGACCTGCGCCCCGCGTTTCATTTACCCCGATTATAGCAAGGTGAGCATCCTTATATTCCGGCATTTTCTCACCGAAAATTTTAATACTTTTTAAAACGGAAGAGGTCGAACTGATGGACGAATAAACAGATTCATCCACGGGAGAGAAGAGAATGGTTAAGTCCATGGGAGTAAGTTGGTGACCTTTGACAAAACTAACAAATGATGAGTGAAAGTTATACCCGTTCTATTCTCGGCAGTTTCACATTAAGGGCAAAGAGGCGACGCAAAAAACGCAAAGCCTGGCATTAAAGCTTAGCGCTCTTCGCGCATTTCTTTGGCGTCCTTTGCGTGAAATGTCTTTGAACTTCACTTACAATACTTATCAAACCACTCCAACGTCCTGCTTAAATAATTTATCGTGTGTTTCCTCTCCAGAAATCCTTGAGGTTCCTGAGGATAAACCACAAGCTCTGGCGACACTTGAAAGGTCTAAAACAAAAAAGACCTCCGCTCTGGAAGGTCTTTTACTCAATTTCTTTTTGTGTCATCCACCGAAATCGTCGAAGCGGACATTCTCTTTGGGAATCCCCATATCATCCAGCATTTTCAACATCGCCGCATTCATCATAGGAGGTCCGCAGAGATAATATTCAACATCTTCCGGAGCAGGATGATCCTTAAGATAGTTATCATAAAGACATTTATGAATAAATCCAACATAACCATCCGACTCAGTATCATCAAGACTTTTAGCTATCTTCCAATTGTCTTCTGGTAATGGTTCCGACAATCCGATATGAAATTTAAAATTCGGAAACTCTTCTTCGATTTTACGGAAGTGCTCTGTATAGAAAAGTTCTTTCTTTGAGCGACCACCATACCAGTAGGAAACTTTACGATTTGTTTTTTCTGTGTGAAACAAGTGAAATATCTGCGCTCTCAATGGGGCCATCCCGGCACCTCCTCCAACATAAACCATTTCACGTTGTGTCTTATTAATATGGAATTCACCATAAGGTCCTGAGATCGTTACTTTATCTCCCGGCTTGCGCGCAAAAACATACGACGAGCAAATTCCTGGATTTACGTCCATCCATCCATTTTTCTGACGATCAAAAGGCGGTGTTGCTACACGAATATTCAACATTACTATATTTCCCTCCGCCGGATGATTTGCCATTGAATACGCTCTGAAGATGGGTTCTTCATTTTTCATTTTAAGATCCCAAAGCTTAAACTTGTCCCAGTCACCTTTAAATACATCTTGCTTATGGCCCAATTCAGGATGAGGGTCAATATTCATTGTTTTGAAATCAACGGTAACAGGAGGCACATCGATCTGGATGTAACCACCTGCCTCAAACTTTAACGTTTCGCCTTCAGGAAGTCTCATCACGAACTCCTTAATAAACGTAGAAACATTATAATTCGAAACAACTTCACACTCCCACTTCTTGATACCAAAAATTTCATCCGGTATACGGATGTTCAGGTCCTGTTTCACCTTTACCTGGCAACCAAGGCGCACATGTGATTTTTGTTCCAGGCGAGTCAGGTGACCTACTTCTGTTGGTAAAACATCACCACCACCGGATTCAACAACGCATTTACACATCGCACAGGTACCGCCACCGCCACAAGCAGAGGGCAAAAATATTTTTTCGTTGGAAAGAGTAGATAACAATGAACTACCAGCCGATACGGTGATTGTTTTTTCTCCGTTGATCGTAATCTTTACTGGTCCTGATTGCACCAATTGCTTTTGAGCTAACAATAGCAGAAACACGAGTAATAAAATTACCAGCGTGAAAGCTATAATGGACGTGGAGATAATAGGAAGCATGAGTCTAAAACGGTTAGACTACAAATATATCCACCCAGTCCATAAAACAGGGTTTTTGCTTTAAAAAATTACTCCAGTGGTCAGACGCAAACTAACCCCTTATGCGAAGGCAAGGGCTTGTTTTTCAACAGGAGTCCTTGGTTCAATTGAAGCGCCAGGAGCCAAAATCACATTAATACCGTCCTGTTGCGACCATTCACGGATTTTCTCAAGCTCAACGATACCCTGCATGTTTTGCTGACCGTTCCCCTGAAAGCCTCCTTTGAATTTCTCAAAATCAGCAATAGATATTTTTACCGGCCCTGAAAAACTAACAACTACCTCGGCAGTCGCGTCATTTGAAAAGGTAAGATGATTGTCCTGATGGAGTTTCTTGTATTCATATCGATAGTCGTATGTAAGTGCAGAAATATCTGAAAGGACCGCCGAACCCGTTGGATAGCTTCCTGCTCCTTTGCCGACGAATAGCTGTTTTTCCGCGAAAGCGCCTTCTACTGTTACTGCATTAAATTCATTACGTACTGAAGCAAGAGGGTGCGTGCTCTCAATAAACTGCGGCGCCACTAATCCATAAATTTTTTCGCCCGACTTAAAAGCACGGGCTACAAGCTTGATGCCAAGTCCATGGTCCTTCGCATATTTTAAATCAACGGAAGAGATTCTATCAATGCCGAAATTGATGATGTTCTCAGGTTTTACAAATACGCCAAAGGTGTGGGCGATAAGAATTGTAAGCTTGAATTTAGGATCGAATGCTTTTACATCAAGACTCGGGTCGCTTTCTGCGAAGCCAAGATCCTGGGCTTGCTTTAGTGCATCCACATAACTTTTTCTTTCTTCAATAACTTTTGTGAGGATGTAATTTGTGGAACCGTTAAAAATTCCCTCTACACTTTTAATGAGATCATTGTCATAATATTCTTCGAGATTCCGGATAATCGGAATGCTCCCGCAAACAGAACCTTCATACAATACAGGCTTGCCATATTTTTGCTGAAGCTGATAGATCTCTTCAAGATTCTCGGCAAGCATCCGTTTGTTGGCTGTTACCACCGCCTTACCATTTTGAAGTGAAGTTTTCACGATTTCAAATGCCGCCGCCGGATCATCTATAAGTTCTACTACTACATCAATCTCAGGATCGAGAAGAACTTCATTTTTATCAAACGTAAAAATACTCTGATCCAAAGGGCGCTCCTTGTTTTTTGTCTTAACACAAATCTTTTTGATCTCTGCTTTCAATCCCTTCGTTTCATGCAGCACATGATAGAGCCCCTGACCTACACAGCCGAACCCAAATAATCCTAACTTCAAATTCTTCTTCATACAATACTTATTGAATGCTTATGTTGATAAAACCTATTTAAAATTGCTTTTAACTGATCGAACTCTACCAGGAATCCGTCGTGACCATACAATGAATGAATGATTTCCAGTTTCGCTTTTGGAATAGAGTTCGCTAAAAATTTTTGTTCAGAAATCGGAAAGAGAATATCACTTTCAATTCCAATTACTAATGTTCGTGCTTTGATCTCATGCAGTGCTCCTTCGATACTTCTACGAGAACGGCCTACATTATGATTGTCCATAGCTTTTGAGAGTGTCCAATAGGTAAACGCATTGAACCTGCCTGCCAGCTTCTGACCCTGGTATTTCTGATAGGATGAAGCTCGGAAGTCGTCCAGCTTATCTGTTGATTTCTCCTTTTGCCGTTCTGCAAACCCTTCAAAGCTTCTATATGAAAGCATGGCGATGGCACGTGCGGCTTTTAATCCTTCTGACCCAGCTCGCTCATCATTTTCCTTCCAGGTAGAATCAGCTTCAATAGCCATACGTTGCGCTTCATTGAAAGCTATTCCCCATTCGGAATGATTGGCATTTGTAGCGATTAAAACCAGGTGATTAAAAATAGTTGGTTGTTGAATGGACCATTCCATTGCTTGCTGACCTCCCAACGAGCTTCCGATAACAGTCTGAATTTTATCCAAACCAAGTTCCTGGCGAAGTAAATCGAAAGATCGTATTATA
>JANYDR010000342.1 GCA_025363495.1 Cyclobacteriaceae bacterium
GGAGCGTGCAGGCTTCTTTCTTTTGAAGGAAAACACCGTGACGCTGGAACCAGCACCCAAGGTCGATATTACAAGTAACGGTAAGCCAATCAAATCGATGTTGGTGTTTCATCCGGACTCTGCAAAAGCGCCAGCTCAGGAGTATGGATCATTGCAATGGTTTATCATTAAGCGTGATAATAAATTCGGTGTGCGTCTGCGCGATTTTAAAAGTGAAGGGATTGAAAATTTTGCTGGCATTAAACGTTATCCAGTGGATCCGGCGTGGCGACTCGAGGCAACTTTTGAGAAAGCAGCCGACTCAACGAGGACAATTGATATTACGAATGTGCTTGGACAAACTACACCCAATCGTTCTCCTGGTACGCTCGTCTTTAGTATAAAAGGAAAGGAATACCGACTTGACGTCTTAAGAGAAGGAAAGGGTGAGGAATACTTTGTAATAGTCGGCGATTCTACCAATACGCATGAAACCTATGGGGCGGGCCGATACATGTATGTAAAGAAGCCCGATGCCAGCGGGAAGACGATTATAGATTTCAATAAAGCCTATAATCCTCCCTGCGCGTTCACATCATTTGCAACATGTCCACTCCCGCCTAAGCAGAATGTTCTGACAGCGGCGATCACGGCTGGTGAAAAAAATTATGGAAGTCATTAATGAAAAACCGGATTAATAATTTATTCGAAACGAAAAGAAATAATATTCTCTCCGTGTTTTATACGGCGGGCTATCCGGAATTTGATGACACGGTTAGGATTGCAATAGCTTTGGAAAAATCCGGAGTGGACATGGTTGAAATTGGAATTCCATTTTCTGATCCGGTAGCCGACGGTCCTGTGATTCAGGAGAGTAATAAGGTTGCCTTGGATAACGGAATGACGTTAAAGAAGCTGCTTGGGCAAGTCAGGGAAATTCGTAAGTCTGTTAACCTTCCAATTATACTGATGGGTTATCTGAATCCGGTGCTTCAATATGGTTTCGATAAATTTTGCAAAGAGGCGGCCGAGTCTGGAGTAGACGGGCTTATTCTTCCTGATATGCCGATGGATGAATATCAGTTGGAGTATAAATCAATTGTTGAATCAAACAATTTGTGCAATACATTTCTGATTTCTCCTACAACATCGGAGGAGCGCATTCGCAAGATCGATGATGCCACCAATGGATTTATTTATGCCGTATCCTCATCAAGCATCACGGGTGGTAAAAGCAATTTTTCTAATGACCAAAAAGCTTACTTTAGGCGGCTTAACGAATTAGGATTTAAAAATCCTTTTTTGATCGGCTTCGGGATTTCCAATCATGAGACGTTTAGCAAAGCATGTGATTATGGTGCGGGGGCCATTGTTGGTAGTTCCTTTATTACACTGTTAAAAGAGCACGGAGATATTGATAAGTTTGTTAAAGAGATGAGGTGTTGAGTTATATTTGTCACTGGGTATTGCCGCCTGTATTTTGGGATTCCCGGTGAGCTGCCTTCTCTATTATCTGCATAGCTTCTTCTGGTCGTTTATGTATCATTGGTAGTTTCTTCATCATCGATACTTCGATCATGAAAACTCCAAAGTCTTCCACAACTTTCCCCGTCATTTCATAAAACCCTCTGCCGCGAAACGGATATTTTCTTGCCACATCAGGGAAGTGAACGGTGTCAAAAACTTCTCCATGGATATCGTAAAACGTTCCAAAATGCATGGGGTCATTTTTTTTGGTGCGGGTATCTTTTGTAGTCACTACGTATCCGATGATGTTTATCCGTTTACCGATTTTTTCTTTCAATTCGGTCGCCACCGTGTCTCCGGTGTGAGCTGCATCCAGCAACCTAAACGGACTGCACAGGGGGAAGCCTATTAATTCCAATTCATCGAAGGCATCTTCCAATGTTTCACGACGAAGGGGAGGGAGCGGATAGTCCGCAGGTTCGGTGTCGAACAGATCGACAGTAGTGGTGGGTTTTGCTTTTGCATTGCTGAAGTATAACATCGATTCCCACAACAATTTCTGTTTACTTTTTCCTGTGAACCTGAAGGCACCAACGCGAATGAGTACACGTAATTGTTCCAGTCCGATGCCCGGAGTTCTTCTCAGGAAATTGTCAAGACTTTTATAAACGCCGTTGCGTTCGAGCTCCATCGGGACGTGCTGCGCAATCTTTGCCTCCAGGCTTTTCAAATGGATAAAGCCAATGTAAATTCTGTTGTCACAGATTGTGGTAAGATGCTTACTCAGATTTATATCGGGTGCTTCGATCTCCGCACCATTCATCCGGGCTTCGTGAAAATAGAATTCTGTACGATAGAATCCCCCAAAATTATTGATCACACCCACCATGAATTCCAATGGAAAATGCGCTTTTAGAAACAAGCTCTGATAGCTTTCTACGGCATAGCTTGCTGAGTGCCCTTTCGCGAAAGAGTAGCCCGAAAAACTTTCAATCTCAAACCAGACACGATCGGTTACTTTTGGATCATATTTTCCGGCGCACAATTCAAAGAACCTGTCTTTAACCCGTTGGAACTCTTCCCGTGAGCGATATTTTCCTGACATACCTCTGCGGAGTACATCGGCTTCTGTTAGCGTTAGCCCTGCAAAATGATGGGCTACTTTGATCACGTCCTCCTGGTAGACCATTACTCCATATGTTTCTTTCATTAACAGATCCATATCAGGGTGGATCACTTCATATGTGCCACCGTCCCGTATGGCATGAAAGCGTTTGATGTAAGTCTGCATCATTCCGGAACTGGCAACACCAGGGCGGATGATCGAACTTGCCGCTACCAGGGTCAAATAGTCATCGCATCTTAATTTCTCCAGAAGCATACGCATGGCTGGAGACTCCACATAAAAGCAGCCCATCGCCTTACTGTTGCGCATCAGATTTTTTATCTTCTCATCTTTTTTGAATTCGTCAAAACGATGTACGTCAATATCAATTCCTTTATTTCGTTTTATATGCCTGACAGTCTCTTTTATATGTCCCAATCCCCGTTGGCTTAATATGTCGAACTTAAAAATGCCAAAGTCTTCTGCATTATGCATTTCAAATTGAGATACAGGATATCCCTTTGGAGGCATGTCAGTAGCAGTATAAGCATAGATTGGCTCTTCTGTGATTAGCACACCTCCGGCGTGAATAGAAATGTAAGCGGGTAATTCTTTTTGGATAATGTATTTGGCGTAATCATAGACCATGTTGGCCATATGATCGCCTGTAGCCCTTTTCTTCCTGCCTTCCTCTGAATCGTCGAATTCTGTTTTTCTGGTTTCGACCAGATTATCAATTTCATCTTTGGGTAAGCCAAATACCTTCCCCAATTCGCGTATGATCGATTTGCCCTGATAGGTTACATGTGTGCCCAACAGACAGACATGATGATCGTCGTATGTTTTAAAAATATAATCGTAAATCTCATCCCGGTTATCCCACGAAAAGTCAATATCAAAATCGGGAGGAGTAGTGCGCTCTTCATTTAAAAAGCGTTCAAAATATAAATTCAGCTCAATAGGGTCAACATTGGTTATTCCCAAACAATAAGCAACCGTGCTATTGGCTCCACTACCTCGTCCTACAAAGTCAAAACCTTTTTGCCTCGCAAACCTGATAAGATCATACGTGATGAGGTAGTAAGCTGTAAATCCTTTTTTTTCGATGATGGACAATTCTTTTTCAATACGTTCGATCCATATTTCTTTGTTTTTATTTTTATCCTTTTCGAATATTCGATTAAATCCATTTGTAGTTTCTGATCGCAGGAAAGCCAGGTCTTCTTCCTTGCTACCTTTAAAAAACTTTTTGTTCTTGTCTATTTTCTCCGGGCAATCAATAGAACATTGATCCAGTATGGATTTGGTGGTTTTGATTATTTCGGGATATTCTTCAAAATGTTCCTCCAGTCTCTTTTCCGGAACCATGAACTCATCTTTACATGCTTGCTGATGTTCCTGGAGTTTGCTTAGTAGAGTATTATTGGCGATGCATCGCAATAGCCGGTGTGTATTGTGGTCGCGGTAAATAAACTTGCCGTTTTTTTTATCGGGGGGGAGGAATGTTACCGGATGCAGGGCCACGAAGCAGGAGCTCAAAGTTCCCTGTTCGGAGTTCGAGGCTAGTTTTGGCTGTGGATCTTGTAATTCTTTTAGGAGAGGTTGGAGGTTAGAGGTTGGAAGTTGGACGTCTGAAACCAAGTGATCAAGGTGCTCCTGCGAACTTCCAGCTTCTGACTTCCAGCCTCCAGCCTTGATTGGCGAACTTCGAGCTTCATTATTTCTTACGTAGTCGTCCCTTAAAAACTCATTTTCAGGAAAAATTGATATTTGAAGACTTTTAGCAGAGCTTCAAAAAGTTGAGCCAAAAAGACAAGTGGATTTACTTTCCACTTGTTGATCATTCGTTTGAAGTTCATACCCGCTGCGG
>JANYDR010000345.1 GCA_025363495.1 Cyclobacteriaceae bacterium
GAATTCTAGTAGGAAAGCCGTATGCGGGAAAACTGCAGGTACGGATTGATGAGGGGGAAAAGGAAACAAGGTCAGCAAATGTGGCGTAAGCTCTTTACCGCTTGTTCCTTTTCTCTACTCTATTGGCAACCCTTTTTTGTCGATAGTAATTCACTTGGTTGTGGGATCGCCCATCTGGCTGAGGAAAGTGAGATTTTGAAGGTTGGCAGATAGAATTCCGCAGATTTAGGGTTTACTAATTTCGTATACATGCCGCGTACTTTTTACCAACCACGAACTACCTGCCCGCGATTCCTGTCGATCAGCAGCATATTTAATTTAATGAAAAACCTTTCAATCCTCACTCCCGTTCATTTACTTTGTAATTCAAAGTACTTTCAAAATGAAGGAAATTCAGGAATACGAGAAAGACCTGGCGTCGATTCGTTCAACGATGGACCGGTCGGGCAAATTCATTTCGCTGAGCGGGATGTCGGGCATTCTGTCCGGGGTGTATGCCCTGGCGGGAGCGGTGGAAGCCTATTTTGTGGTGCAGTATCCGCAGTCTCCATTTCTATTCCGAACTGATTCTATCAGTGAAGAAACTACGTTATTGAAATTGCTATTACTTGCGGGGCAGGTCTTACTGGCGTCAATTCTCACGGGATTGTTTCTCAGTGCCCGTAAGGCAAAAAAGGAAGGAGTATCGTTGTGGAACGCCACAAGCAAACAGTTATTTATTAATCTCGCTATACCATTAATCACGGGTGGACTTTTCATTCTTATAATATTATATACAGGGCATTTTGGACTTGCGGCGCCGGCGAGTCTGATCTTTTATGGTCTGGCGTTAATACAAGCGAGTGTTAATACGTATGATGAGGTTCGATACCTCGGCTTTTCCGAGATCGCATTAGGACTGATCGCGGCACTGATTCCCGGATATGGATTGATATTCTGGGCGATTGGATTTGGGGTGTTGCACATTTTGTATGGTGCGATTCTTTATAGGAAATATGATCGTTAACTAATGAGTTGTCTCGAAAGATTTATTCCTGGCATAATGATTCCTCTTGCTTTACGTCATGGGCGACTTCGTCGCAGGGCTTTTACCGCAAAGGCGCAAAGACCCGCAGAGTCTTTCTTACGATTTGTCCCTCGGCGCCTCCGCGCCTCTGCGGTGAGTGACCGCAGCGAAGCTGCCCATTCATTTTCATTAATAAATACGGAACGTAATTGAAGAATCCCTTCGAAAATCTTGACAGAGTATTAGAGCATCGTGTGCGCCTTCAGATCATGTCGGTGCTCGTTGCCAATAAATCCTATGACTTCAACTCATTGAAAGAAGTAGTAGGGGTTACTGACGGCGGAATGGCTTCCCATATCAAGGCATTGGAAAAAGAGAAATACATCTCCGTGCAGAAATCGTTTGTCGATCGCAAACCTAATACCAGTTATAAGATTACGGAGCGTGGACGCAATGTTTTTAAGAAACACCTTGATGCCCTTGAGGCATTGGTAAAGCAACAGAAGAAATAATTTTTTTACCCTTTTGCTTTCAAATTAAAAGTACTTTTAAAATAGAACATGAAAGTTAAAATGATTCTACCTGCTTTGGCGGAAGCTGAAAGTCCCTTCTGGAGGCCAATAAAGTATTCTCTTTTTCCGCCGCTGGGGCTCGCAACATTGGCTGCTTATCTGGCTTCGGATGATGTAATAGATTTACAAGACCAACATGTTGAAGAGTTAAATCTAAATGACTCTCCGGATCTTGTAATTATTCAGGTCTATATAACCAATGCATATCGCGCTTATGCTATTGCCGATCACTATCGGAAGAAAGGGTCGTATGTTATTTTGGGAGGACTGCACGTTACCTCTTTGCCGGAGGAAGCTGCAGTCCATGCTGATTCTATTTTTCTTGGGCCCGGAGAAGAAACGTTTCCAAGATTCCTTAAAGATCTTAAAAGCGGCAAGCCTCTCAAAAGATACAGTTCTTCTGTTCGTACGTTGGATAAAATTCCTCTAATAAGGCGTGATCTGATTAAGCGCAATCTCTATCTAGTACCCAATTCAATTGTCGTTACCCGGGGTTGCCCTCATCACTGCAACTTCTGTTATAAAGATGCATTTTTTGAAGGCGGGAAAACATTCTATACGCAATTAGTAGATGATGCGCTTGCTGAAATCGATCGCCTTCCCGGAAGACACTTGTACTTTTTAGATGATCATCTTTTGGGTAATGTGAAGTTTGCCAGTGAATTATTTGAGGGAATGAAAGGCATGAACCGGGTTTTTCAATCTGCCGCAACCGTGGATTCGATTCTTCGCGGAGATCTGATTGACAAAGCTGCAAAGGCGGGACTACGCAGTTTGTTTGTAGGGTTTGAAACATTTTCGCCGGAAAATCTCAGACAGGGAAATAAAAAGCAGAATCTTCAAAGGGATTACAGCCTCGCCGTCAATCGTCTTCATGATCTTGGTATCATGATCAACGGAAGCTTTGTATTCGGTCTTGATGATGATGACTAAGATGTTTTTAAGCGAACTGTTGAATGGGGTGTTGAAAATGCAATTACGACTTCTACCTATCACATTCTTACGCCTTATCCCGGAACAAAACTTTATCAGGATATGGAAGAGCAAGGACGCATCACAACAAGAAACTGGGACTTGTACGATACACGTCACGTGGTTTACAAGACCAAGAAACTTTCGGCGTCGGAATTAGAGGAGGGATACAATTGGGCCTACAAAGACTTTTATCGTTGGACAAACATATTTCGCGCAAGCATGAAGCATGATTCGGTAAAACACAAAACGAAACACTTTATGTATTCAGGTGGCTGGAAGAAATTTGAGGCTGTCTGGAATTTACTTATTAAGACAGAAGGATTGAGCAACATGTTACCCTTATTGGAATCTGTATTAGCGAAAGTAAATCGAAACGAACGGCGACAAGAAAAAAGTACATGCACAAATCCTCATGAGCCAATTTTTCAATAAACAATCTAATTTTTAAAAATTTATGGAAACATACCCTCAGTCTCAATCTCTCAGTTTCTTCGAACGATTCAATCAATGGATTGAAGAGTCCATCACCGTCAAACTGGTATCCATTGGATTCCTGGTATTGATCTTACTTATTCCATCTTCATGGATTCAGGACCTTATGCGTGAGCGACAGCTGCGCGCCGATGATGTCATGCAGGAGGTTGCCACCAAATGGTCGGGTAGCCAAACGTTGTCCGGTCCTATACTTGTAATTCCCTATCGCGCGAAGCAAAGAATCGATCGTGGAAAAGAAGGGGTAGAAATATTGGATTACACTGCGAAATATTATTTCCTGCCCGAAACATTAGACGTTCATGGCGACGTGAAGCCTCAGGTTCTCCAGCGAGGGATCTTTGATGCAGTGGTGTATGAATCAAACTTATCTGTGAAAGCTAATTTTATTCGTCCCGATTTCGCGTCGTTGGATGTGCGGGAGGAAGCGGTGTTATGGAAAGAAGCCTATATGATCTTTTCTGTTACAGACCTTCGCGGGATAAGTGACAATCCTGGGTTTACAGTTGGTGATCAAAGTAAACCAACTGAACCATCCAATAACCTCGGTATAACAGTCAAAAAATTTCTTCGGGAGCATAGCGAGTATGAAACGCCGTCATCTCAGGGACAGGCAGATTATTCGTCAAGTGGAATCATTGCAAAACTTGGATGGCAATCCGCAGATGATTTTAAGGGAAGTACTTCTGTTAAGCTGAGTTTAAAGGGAAGTCAACGATTAAGTTTTCTTCCGACGGGAAAAACAACCACAGTGAAGCTTCAGGGCCCGTGGGGAAGTCCAAGTTTTGATGGAGAGTTTTTACCCGCCAACAGGCAAGTAACTGAGAACAGTTTTTCAGCCGACTGGAAGATTCTCCATTATAACCGTCCCTTTTCACAACAGTGGACCAACTCCGATCAAACTCTTAGTGGATCTGAATTTGGCGTCAAGCTTCTCGTGCCAGTGGATCAATACCAGAAAAGTATCCGCACATCCAAGTATGGTCAACTGATAATCATTCTCACGTTCGTTGCGTTGTTTCTTGTAGAGATCACACGCAAGATCAGGATACATCCTTTTCAATATATCCTCATTGGTGTCGCTCTTATTATATATTATACATTGCTTTTGAGCTTTTCAGAACAGGTTGGTTATAACGCCGCGTACTGGATCGCTTCACTTGCCACCGTTGGACTTATCAGTTTTTATTCGATGTCGTTTTTGAAAAGCAAGCAGCTTGTTATTCTATTCACATCCTTGCTGGTGATTTTCTATACGTTTATTTTCATTATAATACTGCAACAGGATTTTTCTCTGTTATTGGGAAGTATTGGATTATTCCTGATAGTCGGAGCGCTGATGTACTTCTCTAGAAAGGTGGAGTGGTATGGTGGGGGAGTGCGGGCAATTGGTAATCAGTAGTCGTTAATCGGTGGATCGCTGGGCTTGAATAAATTTCTAACCAACTTAAAGAAGAAATAAAGAAAATCTTGGCGAGGATTCCAATATGAAATGATCACAAAACTACATTGCTAACAAAAAATGATTAAGAAAACTTTGCCACGGATTCCAAATACGCCTTCGGCGTAAAACAACGCTGCTAACTGGCTGGCTTCGCATCCGGAGGCTTGCCACAGATTGCACAGATTTTCACAGACAGGCGGCGTAGCCGCCCATCTGTGTTATTTTCTTGACCAGCAAA
>JANYDR010000430.1 GCA_025363495.1 Cyclobacteriaceae bacterium
GTTACGAATCTATGCTTGATTACTACGAAAGAGTATCTCCACAACTTAATGAACCGCTGTATACGTGGCCCGTACGTACAGTGGTGTGAGAGGCGAACCTCGTCAGTTACAACTGGCGAGGCCGTCTACTCGATTGGCGGCCGTTTACTTCCATCAACTCTAAACGTCAAGTCTCGATAGTTCACGATAGTTTAATTTCCATTTATCAGTCAGCATATTTGCTTTGTCAACAATTTCACTATTAATAAAGTCTATCATGAGCGGCACGACATTGTTTCCTAGTCTAGTCAAATTTGGAGACTCGCCAAATTCTCCGGGTAAATGAATCTGATTCCTTAACCTCCTAAAGTCTTCAATTATTCCTAATAGATCTATTGATAAATTCAAAGTCTCGTAATACTTAATCTCCTTAGAAATTAAACTAAAATCAAGACTCTTTTCGGTTATCCCCTTCAGAATATTCTTTTGAAGCGTTGTGTCATAAAAATAACCGGAAATATTAAATAACTCACTTTTATGAATTGGCCTTTCCCTTTGTTCTTTTCTTAATTCTTTAAATTCATTTTTGTCCTCCAAATAATTAACTAAAAAATCATTCTCCAAAATTCTTGATTTATAGAATAACTCAAATCCAGTGGCTATATAAAAATTCTCTAGGTTTATATACTCCATTCTTTGCCATTGTGTCTGTGATATTTGGTGAGTCCGGATATCAAATGTTCCATTATCTAAAGCCTCCTGAGTCCTTCGTGATTCGTCTCTAAGAATTGGAAATTGTCCAATTAGAATAGAACTTAAAAATATTTTATAAGCCTCATGGTAAAGTGAAACTACAAACGCATCCCGATTTAAATCATCTTTGTACGCCAACTGTGTCCGTTTAAACACGTCACATCCAGGTAAATTCCTTTCTCTAGCTTCAGCTTCTGTAATTGTCAACATAGCTTATTTGTAAATGGCCGCCAACTAGTGGCTATGTTCAATATTACCTATACATCTATTATCGAAGGTGCACATACAATCCAGGATGAGCCAGTTTTGTGCACCTCATGGTTCACGATAGTATCCAACTACACCTTACTCTCAATCGTCACCTTTTGTTCAGTCTTGTTCCCTGGCCGATCCATGGCTTGAACCTCTATGACAGTTCCAACTATCTCAGGGTTTGCTACGGTCAACGTATAGACCCACATGACTGGCTTGCGTTTATAACGGCTGGTGGCACCTGTTTCAAGCTGATTACCATTTTTATCAGTGATTGTCACGTTCACCGAAGTAACCTGGAAATCATCTGTCGCCTTGATGCGGATCTTGTCGCCGATAGCGCCGGTGTGCTGTTTCAAACTGATGTAATGGATCTTAGGCGCAGTGAGATAATCAGTAACAGCGACGGTTCGCGCATTCGTGTGTCTGCTGTCGATACCTTTTGAATACAACTTCTTCATTCCGGGTTCCGTAAGGATCTCCCTGGCCCAGGCGCCAGCTTTGGCAAAACGATCATTGGTTTCCTTCTTCCTGATCGACTTTGATGCTTTTGGTACCGTTATGGTAGAAACTATCGTCTGGTTGCGAATTTTCCTAACTACTACATCATTGCTGAGCAGCGCCGAAATGTCGCCCTTGGTTGGCTTTCTGATTTTTGGCATAGGATGGAGGTTGTACAATAAAGATACAGAATTGTGCCAAATTGTGCCAGATCAGCACATTTTGTTGTCATTCATGCTAGTCTGTTGTCAGTCTCCCCAATGCATCCTCTGATATAGAAGTCAGACTCCTTTCATTTACCAATAGGGTAACCACGGTATGACCACGGGGTCACCAAGGGTCGACCACGCTCGGAGGTAATTTTGTGCGTTTTGATACTGGAAATGGAGGTGCAAGGATTAAAAACCGTGCAAATGCAGGAATTATTAGGTTTTTGCTCTGCTTGTTTATGGGAGTATTAAAGAATTACCGGCCTTCTGCAGGTACTTATCGAAGGTACGAAAAAGCGCGGAGGTCGTTACATAGAAGGAAAGTTTTTTTGTAAAAATTATTCTTTGTCGTGGCCGCTTAATAACAATTCTGCAATCAATTTTATATTCTTCAAGAAAAAATACTGTAGGCCTGGGCTAATAAATCTTGCCCACTTCGGGGCTTAAATAGATAGATCAATTAATACAACTTGATCTCATGTTTCATCACAGAGATCACTTTTTCTTTCAACGTGGGAAGGTCACTGAGTTTCAATCCTTCAGTTGGGATTTCATTTAATACAACGATCTTTATTTTGCCGGGCTTAATGGTGAATTTTTTGGGAGGCATTAGTTTCCCCGCGCCGAGTATGACCATTGGAAGAACGGGCTGTTGTGTTTCTATCGCAATACGAAATGCACCGTCGAAAAATGGTTGAAGGGGCTCGTTGCTGCGGTTTTGTGTTCCTTCCGGAAAAATTAAAATAGAGATACCTCGCTTCAAAACATCTTTGAGGTGGTCCATGCTTTTCCTGCGACTTTCATTACTGGAGCGGTCAACAATGATGGTGGCATTATTGGCGATCCATCCAAATACCGGGATTTTTTTTAGTTCTTTTTTGGCCAATGGCCGGATTTGGGTTGGTACAGTTAAGCAAACACCGGGTATATCGAGGTAGGAGGTATGATTGCTGATATAGACATACGACTTGCCTGGATGAATATTTTCTTTGCCCTTGATTTCGTAGGGTATAAAATTCAGCTTACTGAACGTCCAGGACCAGAGTTTTAAAAACTGGTAGCTGATGGTCCCGTATTTTTCACCGAAAAGAAAAGGTAATAATATCCCCGGCAGGTAAAGGATCATGAAAAAGGTGAACACAAATAACACCCACGCGATGTAGAGTTTTTGCAATACGGTACGGAGAAATCCCAAGCGGCGTAATTTTTCTGCAAGATAATAATAGTTGATTGTTGTTGGTTAATTATTGGTCGAACACGGACGGCCAATCGCCAACGATCTTATATATATTTCCAATTACGAATCTTCCCCTCCGCCAACCATTCAATAGTAGTATTCAATCGCTTTACTCTTGTCGCGTCCGTTTTAGCTTCCGTGATCCAATCAACATAGTCCTTTTTGTTGGTGTAGCTGAATCCCTCAAACGTTGTACGCGCTGCGTGGTCTTTGACAAGGGCCTTTTTCAGATCTACAGGTATTGTTAGAATCTTCTTACTCGCAGGTGTCGCCTTTCGAATGATTTTTACATCCTCCTCATTTAGCCTCATGGCTTCCCGGATGTAGTTGATAAGGATCTTATCGGATGGAAGATCTTTCAGGTTTCTTAATTGTCCGAAATGACCCATCGCCGTTTTATTTCCCACGGATAATAATTTATCATAATCCTCCATGAGCCTTGCCTTCCAGAATCCAAATGAACAGTGCTGTTTGAATGAGGCCATACTGCAAAGAATGCCGTGATAATTGAAATGAGGGAACCCCCACTTTATAGTTTCTTCTACTTCCGGACAGGCTTTGTGAACTACATCACGAAGGTGATTTAGAATAGGTTTTGCGAAATCTTTAGACTTGTTTACATAGTCATTGATTCGTTTATCTTTTCTGATCATGTAAAAGTTGTTAGTTGATCGTTATTGGTTGGTCAATCCGGGCGACCTTAGGTATTTTAATAAGTTGGAGTGATGAAATTGGTCGGTGGAAAACACCGACCAAAGGCGGGCCGAGCAACAAATAACGACCAACCAACAACCATTAAGATTATTCTTTTTGCCCCAGGCTAAACCAGTTTCCGGAGTCATCTTTAAAAAGTGCCTCCAGCCCATAGAATTCTTTTTTTGGTGCTTTTTTAAATTCTACTCCCTTGGCTTTTAACTCTTCATAGGTGGCGTAGATATCTTTGCATTCGAACACTCCAAAACCAAAGGTCCCTGCTTTAACAAGGTTCCGCATTTGTTCGGCTGTTTCTTTTGTGAACATCATTCCATCAGTGATGGCCATTAATGTGATTTCAAGCTCTGGTTGCCCGGGCGGAGTCACGGTCAGCCACCGCATTCCCGGCCCCATGGGTGCATCGGTGTGGACTTTAAATCCAAGCTTATTTACATAAAAATCATGTGCACTGTCCTGATCGAGGACAAACACACTCACATGTGATAATTTTGTGATCATAAATATTGTTTTGTTGTGCAGTAAAGATCTGACGCCGTTCAGCTAACCACTTCTTGAAAATTGCTTTTTTTCGTCTAGCCTTTCGCTTCGGCAAAACAATTAGGAATAAATTTTAATGGCGTTTGGGAGATATCGGTTTTGATCTGCAATTGTTGTAGCTGATAAGCGGAAGGAGTGAGGCCAGTAATTCGTTTAAATAATCCGGTGAATGAACTTACGCTTTCAAATCCCACTAAAAAACAAACCTCATTTATCGGCTTGTTCGTCCGTAATAATTGAGTTGCCTGATGGATACGCACCGATGTAAGATAATTATGGGGAGTTTTTCCGTACGACTTTTTGAACAGGCGGATGAAGTGAAATTTTGAAAAGAACGCTTCATCCGCAATGTTGTCAAGGTCTATGTTATCGGCGTAATGGTTATCCATGTACAGTTTTGCCTGCACTATTCGTCTGTACAGGTAAATTTTTGGATAGGGTAATTCTTCCATCAAATGCTTTCGCTATTATCAGGAGAGATACTTCGTTACTCCAGGAACTGCAACCGGATAAAAACCATTCGCATCTGGCTTTGATGGCATGTCGGCATCCCAGGCATAACGTGATGGTTGTAACGAAATTCCTGAGTTAAGCATTTTATCATACTCAAGCGCCTGACCTGAATAAGTGGCCATCCGGCCAAGGATAGATGTCATCGTGCTTCTTGCTCCGTTTTCTGCGTCAGCGAACTTGTATTCACCTTTGGCAATAGCCGCAAATAGTTCGTCATGTTCGGTCTGATATGGATTATTTTCTTTCGCCTTATCATATTGATACATCACCGTTCCTTTGCGGTCGGTGATGTTCATGGCACCACAATAAATGTTACCCTTAGTGCCCATGATCTGTTCATCAACTTTACTCATGGTGCCTTTGATATGACGGCATTGACTGTTGAGAATACTGCCGTCAGCATATTGAAACTCTACGTAGTGATGATCGAAAATTTCACCAAACTCTTTTCCCTTTCTTACTTCGCGACCGCCCATACCCTGTGCTTTTACAGGATAGCTTCCCTTGAACCAGTTAATGACATCAATATTGTGAATATGCTGCTCATTAATGTGATCGCCGCAGAGCCAGTTGAAATAGTACCAGTTGCGCATCTGGTATTCCATTTCAGTTTGAGAAGGCTTTCGCATGTTTACCCAAACACCGTCGTTGTTCCACCACGCTTGTGCTGAAACAATATCTCCAATCATTCCATCTTGCAGGCGTTTGTATAATTCGCGATAAGAATTTTGATAATGACGTTGCAAACCCACCACCACATTTAATTTCTTTTGCTTTGCAATGATCGCGGCATCCAATACCCGTTTTATTCCGGCTGGATCCGTTGCAACTGGTTTCTCCATGAAAATATGTTTCCCCTGATTTACTGCTTCTTCAAAGTGAATGGGGCGGAAGCCAGGAGGTGTTGTTAGAATCACAACATCTGCCAGCGCAATGGCTTTTTTATATCCATCGAAGCCAACAAATTTTGTTTCTTCAGTAACTTTAATTTTATCTTTTACATTTCCAGCAACACCAGACCAGTCGCTCAAATCGTCAGAGGTAAGATTCTTATAGCAATCATCCAGCCGGTCGCGGAAAGCATCAGCCATGGCAACGAGTTTTACATTTTGTTTGGAAAGAAGCGCCTGCATGGCAGCACCTGTACCGCGTCCACCACAACCGACAAGAGCAATTTTTATAGAGTCGTCTGCGGATGGATGGAAATACTCTGCAGAGGAAATAAGTGGCATGGCCATCATTGAGCCAGCGACCATTGACGTTTGTTTTATAAATTCTCTGCGGGTGGATTTTGAAGTTTTCATACTTGGTTTTTTTGTGCTATTGAGTCACCATTATAAAAATACTCATTTTATGATTCGTGAAAACGGTTGCGGACTTATTTTAAATACCGGTCATAAAATTTTTCTACTTCTTCTTTGGTTGGCTGTTTAACAGGCCGAACCACCCGAAACCCTACAAACATGCCGTCCGTAAGCCACCAGCGGCTTTTTGGAATTTGTGGATCGCGCTGGTTCCACTTTGCATCTGAAGGAATCCGGTTGCTGCAACGAAGCTGTGTTGCGTTGTCCTGAAATGAACCGCCGCGCGCAGTGCGAGGATATTTTGACGCTGGATTTGTAATCGGATCGATTTTATTGATTGTCGTGTAATAAGCAGGATCGTATTGATCGATAGTCCACTCGCTTAAATTGCCGAGCATGTCATACAATCCCCATTCATTAGGTTTCTTTTCTTTTACATAATGAAATTTTCCATCCGCGTTGTCTTTAAAGTAGCCGACAGCTTTCAGTGCTTCTGGTTCTAATGTTGGCGAGTTCGTTCCAGCCTTGCAGGCATATTCCCATTCAGCTTCCGTAGGTAGCCGGTAAAAAAATCCTGTTTTTGAATAGAGCCATTTGCAATACATCATCGTTGCCTGCTGACTCATGCTGTTTACCGGGTGCTTTGCGTCACGGCCCATTCCCCAGGTGAGATCTATGTATTGAGGTGTGGCCCGGGTGACACCGTCAATATTTTTACTTTGGGGTAACGACGCATCATTAAAGTAAAGATCCCATTCTCCGAAAGTTATTTCATGCTCACTCATCCAGAAGGGAGATAATTCGATTTCTGTTGTTGGCGTCTCATCGTTATCAGCCATGATGCTCTTGCTGCCGATTTGAAATTTTCCACCGGGTATTGCAATCATTTTGAAATTAATGGAAGTGCTTAACTTTTGATCATATGTTTTGAGGCCCTGACTGATGGAGGAGTTTATTATGAGGAGAGATATGATTAATGGAATGAAGTGTTTCATGGTGAAAATATAGGAATACTTTGCTGGAGATTGTACGACCTTACCAGTAAAATGATGTTGCTAGACATACTTTACTATACCCCATGCATTAACCGCAGGG
>JANYDR010000461.1 GCA_025363495.1 Cyclobacteriaceae bacterium
TTTTCATCGCTTATTGAGTCGCAGACAAGTTGTAAATATGATGGGAGGCTTTTCTCCGATTAACAAGACTTGAACAAAGCAAGACTGGACTGGAAATTGATCCTCTAACGGCCAGTTGAAAATAGTCATATAACTCGTTAACTTGAATTATATGAAGTTCTCTTTGCTAATTGTGCTGGTTTTGCTCACCACTAATCTTGTTTTTTCAAAAGATCAGTTATGCTGTGGTCAGGAGATACCAATAAACGGCAGAATTGAATCTGCCAATCACCATTATTTTCTGGTCTTCCAAAATGACGGAAACCTCGTACTTTATAAAAGGAGTGGTGTGGTCCTTTGGTCGAGCAATACAAATGGGTGGGCTGTGACCAGATGCGTCATGCAGGCCGATGGTAATCTTGTTTTGTTCAATGAAGATGGTCCGATCTGGACTTCGAAAACAGATGGATACCGAAACTCAAGACTTATTTTACAGAACGATGGAAACCTGGTGATTTATCGAACGAATAATACTTCAGTCTGGGAGACAAAAACAGCGCAAACACCGGTACCCCAGAATAACGAAAGATGCTGCGATGATATGCTGGGACCCGAGGGGAAAATTGAATCCATGAATCACCAATATTATTTAATTCTTCAGGGTGATGGAAACCTTGTCCTTTATAAAAGTAATGGGATACAATTATGGGCCAGCAATACTGAAGGCATACCTGCTACAAGATGTGTTATGCAGACGAATGGGAATCTCGTTTTATTCAACGGAGACTCTCCGACGTGGTCTACGAATACAGATGGACATCCTGACTCCAGGCTCGTTATGCAGGACGACGGAAACCTCGTAATCTATTTACCCAACGGAATTTCCATCTGGGATACGCAGACATCAGGGCGATAACTTAATCTTATCGACGGTCAATCTTCAGGCTGAGGCTTACCGATAAATGGATTGACAACCAAACCAATAACGATCAGGCTTAGCGGATAAATTAGTCCAATGAAAGGTGCAAACGCCGCGCCTGCTGTTAAGATTGTTCTCAAGAATTCAGTGATGAGCGGGGTCGCCCCCCCAATTACTCCATTCCCGATATTGTGAGTAAATCCCATGCCGGTGTAGCGTGTGCGTCCACTGAAATACTCCATCACAAATGCACCCATAGGGCCATATACCATAGCACTTGCCGCCGTATTGATCAACGCCAGCATTATGAATAATAATGTCACAGGAAGACCAATGTCATGTGGAACTAAAAGATGATCAGGGTTCCCCACTGTCAGAAATAGGTAGAACGAAAGTGGAATTGAAATCAAAGCGAGAAGCATTCCGGCATAGATTATTTTTTTTCGCCCGATCGTGTCACTCCATTTTCCCGCAAGTTGGAATAAGGGAGTACCTGCTAGCAATGCGGAAGCCAGAATGATATAGCTGGTTGATTCGTGCACATGAACTGTTCGCTGAAGAAAGTAAAGTGTAACGAACTGCGATGTGTGCATAATAGAACTTTGGGCGGCATTACCACCAAAGATCAACTTGAGCATTAGCTTAACATTGCCTTTGGTGCTCAACGCTTCTTTTACGGGGGATGTGGCTATGTTACCTGACTCTTTTAATTGTAGAAAATAAGGTGTCTCCTCCATCCTTCGTCGCACGATCCATGAAAAAAGTACGAGGAAAACACTTGACAGAAATGGTATCCTCCATCCCCATTCAATAAATGCCTCAGGGCTCATTAGCGATTGAATGAAAATAACAACCACAAGACAAACCAATAATCCCAACGGGACAGTAGCCTGAATGAAGCCCGTATAATATCCTCTTTTGTCGGATGGTGCATTTTCAGACGTATAAATAATGGCGCCGGAATATTCGCCACTCAATGCAAATCCCTGTACAAGTCTCAGAATAAGAAGGGAGATCGGAGCGAGCCAGCTGATAGAATTAAATGTTGGAATCAAACCGATCATGAAAGTAGAGGCCCCCATCAGTAATAATGAAAGTAGAAAAGGTCTTTTTCTTCCTTTCTTATCGCCGATCGAGCCAAAGATCAGAGAGCCAAGAGGTCGTATGAAAAATGAGGAACCTACAATTGCCAGCGTTTCAAGAAAAGCGGTGGAATCATTGTGCGGGAAGAGGTTGCCGCTCAGTGTTTTTGCAAGTATTACTGCGAGGAACAGGTCGTACCATTCCAAAAGTGTTCCTGTAGCGGATGCCTTGATGACAGTGAGCATCCGGTTTTTGAGATCTGTCATTGGACTATAAAGTTTGGGTGCTTAATAATATGCAGGTTTTGAATTCCTATAGTAGGCAAATAAAATTCTTAACTGATCACATCATCGCCTTAATCCATCCTCCATCCACGGCTAACGAAACTCCAGTAATATAACTTGCTCGATCACTCGCTAAAAATGTTACCGCTGCCGCAAACTCTTCTGGATTTCCAAATCTTTTTAATGGTATTTCCGAAGTAACCGAAGCAAAAGATGGATTACTTTCTATCAGCTTTGTGAGTCGGGATGTTTTGGTATATCCCGGCATGACATTATTAACAGTGATGTTATACTCGCCCAATTCATTTGACAATGTCTTCATCAATCCAACAACCGATGATCGCACGGAGTTGGACAGTATAAGATTATTGACTGGTTGCTTTACAGCTTGCGATGTGATGGAAATGATGCGTCCCCATTTTTGTTCTTTCATTCCAGGTAAAAATCCTTTGATAAGTCCCACGACACTGCCAAGCAATTGCTGAACGGCCTTGTTCCAGTCCTCTTCACTGAAAGATTCAAACTTTCCTGTGGGTGGTCCACCGCTGTTGGTTACAAGAATATCGACAGCGCCAAATTGCTTTAGGGTTGTATCAATAAAATATTGTCTGTCGTTGGCGACTGACAGATCACCCGCCAATGACAGTACCGAAACTCCTATTGCTTTGATCTCGGCTTCCGTAGCTTTTAATAGTTCTTTGTCTCTTCCGCAGATAATGATGTTAGCACCTTCCTTTGCCAATTCAAGCGCAACACTTTTACCCAGTCCCTGGCTGGAAGCAGCTACAAAAGCGACTCTGTTTTTTAATCCTAAATCCATAGACTTATTTTCTTAAGTAATGATCCGAGCCATCGAGCCAATCTTGCCGCGGAGGTGCCCAGGTATCAATTTCCTCCACGTCACCAATCATAAGTGCTTCATGGGGCAGATCGGATGGAATAACAACAACGTCTCCAGGCCCCAGATCCATTGTCTTTTCTTTATTTGATCCAAACCAAAATCGGATCTTTCCTGATATGACCTGGGTAACTTGTTCATGAAAATGACTATGAAGGGGTACTGTAAAGCCATCTTTGAAATACATTCTTGCGATCATCAGTTTCTCACCGGTAATGATTTTTCGCTTCATGGAAGGGTTTACTTCCTCTACGGGAACGGCATCCCAGTTAATGTTTTTAAGCATGATATAATTAATTTAGGGTATGTCAAACATAAGCAATTTGGTACAATGTTGGTGGAGTGGAAGGCGCGGATTGTTGGTAAAAAAATTAATGGGAACTTAATAATCGGATGTTTGGCAGTTAGTGAAAAAACACCAAGAGGGCGCGCGGCGAGAAATGAGGAAATATTTAACAAATTGCGATGTCCAATTTTGGTATTCTCATTTGTTATAGATGTAGTTCAATTATCTAAAACAATTAACACACTAAAAACATGGAAGAATACATTTTAATTTTCAGGCATGAAGATGGGACCAAAGTTGCCTCTCCCGAGCAAATGCAAATCTGGATGAAACAGACGATGGATTGGATAGGAGGGATTGCGGCCCAGAACAAATTTGTAATGGGTAATGGTTTGCCCTTTGCGGATGCACGTGTCGTGAGACATAATGGTGTGGTCACCAACGGGCCTTTTGGTGAAATTAAAGAGACGATTGGCGGATATATTATAGTCAAGGCAAAGTCAGTTGATGAAGCGGCTGAATTTGCCAAAGGTTGTCCTGTTTTGCAAGGCGAAGGGAATAGTGTAGAGGTGAGAAAAATCGCAAAGGGTGATGGGATTCATTAATCATGAACCAACAAGAATTAATTCCCCACCTATTCCGCACCGAATTCAGAAAGATAACTTCCGTCCTTACGAAATTTTTCGGCATCGATCACGTCGAAATTGCAGAAGACATTGCGAGTGATACTTTTCTACTTGCTTATGAAACCTGGACCTATAACGGGATTCCGGAAAACCCAACGGCGTGGCTTTATACCGTTGCAAAGAACAAGGCTAAAAACCATATCAGCCGGAACAGGACTTTTACTGAAAAGATCTCCGGTGAAATAAAATACTCCTCATCAGGGATTGAAGAAGTCGAAATTGACCTGTCCAATAAGAACATCACCGATAGCCAGCTTCAGATGTTGTTTGCCATCTGTCATCCTGCTATTTCAACCGAAGCGCAAATAGGTTTATCACTTCGTATTCTTTGTGGATTTGGTATTGATGAAATAGCAAATGCCCTTTTGACAAATAATGAAACTATTAACAAACGGCTCTACAGGGCGAAGGAGAAATTGCGCCTTGAGAAAATAAAGATTGAATTCCCCAATGAATCAGAAATCAATAACCGCCTGGAAACTGTTTTAACGACACTGTATTTGCTTTTTAGCGAGGGCTATTATTCAGAAAGTCAGGATGTCGTGTTGAGAAATGATTTTTGTCTGGAGGCTATGCGACTCACTTCTTTGCTTATGGAAGATCAACAAACGAACCTGCCCGCGGTGAATGCGTTAATGTCATTAATGTGTTTTCATTCTTCCCGGTTTAACGCCAGGATAAATGAAAATGGGGAAATAATCTTGTACGGTGATCAAAATGAAGCTTTATGGGATCATGAACTGATTGAAAAGGGCGGATATTTTCTGCACAAGGCATCAACGGGAAATAAAATTTCAAAATATCATCTCGAAGCCAGCATTGCGTATTGGCATACTGTTAAAGCCGACACGAAAGAAAAATGGGAGAATATCTTACAGCTTTTCAACAGACTGTTACAAATTGAATATTCGCCCATCGCCGCTCTTAACAGAACCTACGCTCTTTCGAAAGCGCAGGGAAAAGAAATTGCAATACATGAAGCTGAGAAGCTGCAGCTAACAGATAATCACTTTTATTTTACCCTTCTTGGTGAACTCTATGCGGGGATTGATGATGATAAAGCAACGCTGAATTTTCAACAAGCGCTTTCATTGGCAAAGACTAAGACGGATAAGCGGACGATTCAGGAGAGAATTAATAAGATTGGTTAATCCTATGTGTTTAAAATTTAAATTCAGACAATGTTTGGATCCATTCTACCCAATCACCTTTCCTAACACCCTTCTGGCATTCCCACCCATAATCTTTCCAACCTCTCCCGTAGAAAGTCCTTTAGCTTTTAAGGCATCTGACCATTTTGGTAGTAGAAGGTAGGAGTCGAGCACAGGTTTAAAATTACTATCCATATCAGTGCCTAATCCAACGTGATCAATCCCTGCAACATCAACCAGTCTTAATGTGTTATCAACGAATTCCTCAAAGCTTTTATTAAAACCGGAAGGCCATGCCCCAATGACTCCACCGGTGGAGGCAACGAGTTTTGCATGTTCAGGAGTGATAGCTCTTTTAGATAACGGTCTGGAATCTTCCATCTTTAGAATGCTATGAGATAAAATGATCGGAGCGTCCGTAATGGATACAACGCCCTGAACAGTCATGAAGGATGCGTGTGCGACGTCTATTACCATTCCAAGCTTATTCATTTTTTTCACTACTTCTTTGCCTGAAGATGAGAGACCATTGTGCTGTGGTTCTCCGTTTGAAGATCTCCAAGTGCATTGGGTGCATAATGCACTACCTGGAGTGACCGTACTCCGTCTGCATACATCTGATCGAGTAATGATGCGTTCCCATCGAGAAAATCTCCGCCTTCGCACGCAATGTATGCTGCTATCTTTTTATTTTTTAAAGCATGATCAAGATCCGAAGCTTTTGTTGCAAATGTTGCCGGCAAGGTCTTGAGCAACTCTTTCAGAACAGTTATCTGGCGTTGGTATTCTTTCCAGGCTTCACCGGAAGCATAGGGTTTACCGGGCTTGATACCCGTGGGCGTTCGTTCAAGAAGAGGCATGTCAGCAACAAGACTAAGGAAAGCTCCTGAAAGACGACCCGTGTTCATTTCTGTCACGGTCTTTACCACACCTGCGTCACCAGCATATTCTTTCAAACCTCTTCCGTAAAATGAGCCTGGGTGACTATGTAATCAAACGAGAGATAATCAGTAGCAAATGAATAAGCTGGTTTGATCAAGCTTGCAGCGGTAGCCAGTAAACCGGTTTGTAAAAATTTTCTACGAGTTAGCATTATAAGAAATTTAATTATGAGTATGTACGAAAGTAAATGCGGGCACTCGATCTGCGGAAATCTGCCGGAATGTATTTCTATCGCCGAGATTTCTATTGGACTATATATATTTCATCCATGTATTCTCCGGATGACTGAACTTATATCGTACATACAACCTGCACGCCAGGTATAATATAAATACATCGATGACGAAAACCAGATAAAGCATTGGCAAACTCCATTGAGATTCAAAAGGAACAGAAGCATAAGGAGCATTGGTATACCAATCCTGATGTGTCGCTCCATCACGAAGATAATTCACTAGCAATGCTGAGATATGGATGAGAGGAATATGCAGCAGGTAATAGAAGAATGGGACACGTCCGAATATTTTTAACGTTTCTGCAAACCAGCCTTTTGTTTTTTCAGCTAACGGAATCAACGCAATGGCGGGTCCAAGAGTCATCATGAGATACAGCTGTGAAGCCGGATATTTCTTTTGATTCAATAGTTGAAAAATAAATGGTGGAGCTTGGGGTGAAGAGGGTGCGGCAAAGATTAAAATACTTCCTGCGATGATAAAAAGTGCGATCGCTGATAACCCTATTTGTAAACAAATTCTTTTTCTAATTACTGGTTCAAGTAATAGAATATTACCGAAGCCATAACCAGCCATCATCACACCAATCCACGGAATGATGACATAAAGGATAGTTATGCCGGGTAAGGCATTCAGGCCTGAAGAATAAAAGAATTCCAAAAATCCGCCCACGGATGGCTTCAATGATTCAGGGAGTGATTGTGGTATGAAAGCAAAAAGTTGCTGAAAGTAAATTATTGCTAATCCTATGATTCCAATCGTTTTTGATTTCAGCCATACGAACAATGAAAGAAGGACCATGCACCATCCCAGCATCCAGATAACGCCGGCCAGCATAAATTCGGAAAAATTCAAATTGAAAGTCCAGCCAAAACGTATTACTGTCAACTCAAGTATCACCAGCAGCAACCCCCGTGTTACAAGATAACGAGCCAGCATGTTGCTATTATTTATTTTTCGTCCATAGAAAAAGGCAGCCGTTCCTGCGAAGAAAACGAAAGCTGGAGCACAATAGTGAGTTATCCATCGGGTGAAGAAAATTGCTGGATCAGGTCCGCCAGGGGGTACTCCGGCATAAACACGGACATGGTCGATTGCCATCAGCACCATTACAGCGCCACGTAAAATATCGAGGGACTGAACCCTCTGGAATCCTGGAAGTTCTTCAGAAGCCATTTTGTTTTATTGGAAGTGAGATTCAAAATAGTGAAATGCATTAGATTTTTTAGAGGATGCTGGTTATTTTTTGCCACGAAGGCACGACGATACAGTGAAGGCGCGAAGAAACTGTGGGCGCAATACCAGAATTACTTCTGGCTTTCATTAAATAAATCTCCTTGATATTCTAAGAAACAGCTGGTCTTGCTCCAAGCTGTTTCAAAAGTCTGGCATGTCCTGCCAATGCGCCTAGAAACGTGCGGGCGCTTTTATAGGGCAATCCAAATTCAAGGGCTGTCTCCCTTACGATAGAAGAGATTTTTCTATAGTGAACATGACAGATGTGTGGGAATAAGTGATGCTCGATCTGAAAATTTAATCCCCCCACGTACCAGGAGAACCATCTGCTCTTGTTCCCAAAATTAGTAGTGGTCAGTAGCTGGTGTATTGCCCAACTATTTTCCAATGAATTATTTTCATCCGGTAACGGGAATTCTGTTCCTTCAATCACGTGCGCGGGTTGAAATATGATTGCCAGAATAAAGCCTGTTATGTAATGCATAATGATCACGCCGAGAAGAACTTGCCACCAGGCGAGGGAGGTGAATAGCACGGGGATCAAAAATATATAACCGAAGTATCCAAGTTTAGAAACGACCAGGATAAACCATTCTTTGCGGATATCGATCTTGTGTTTTTTAGCAAGGCCATTTTTGCGATAATGCTCAATACGCACGAAGTCTTTGAAGAACAACCACACGATCGTCATCAATCCGTATAAGAACCACGCATAGATGTGTTGATATTTGTGTATCTTTTTCCAATCAGAATAAGGTGTCAAACGCAATGCTCCACGAGGACTGATGTCTTCATCTTCTTCATGAACATTCGTATACGTGTGATGCAAAACGTTGTGCTGCATTTTCCAATTGAAAGAATTTGCTCCTATCAGGTTCATTGAATATCCAAGAACTGTATTCACCCATTCCTTTTTAGAATAGGCGCTATGATTGGCATCGTGCATAATAGATAATCCAATTCCTGAAAGACCAAGGCCCATAAGTACCACGGATGAAAGAAGCCCGAGCGTACCCGTTATGACTCCACTAAGAATAAGGCCATAGGGAATGAAGTAAAGTGAAAACATAAAAACTGTTTTCAGAATCATCTCTGCATTTGCATGTTTGCCAACTCCGTTTTTGGCAAAGTAATCGTTCACACGCTTGTTAAGTGTCGTAGCGAACTCTCTATTTGTTCCCGCAAAGGAAATGGTCTTTGTCTTTAACATCTACTGTCTGTTTTCTGCAATTAGAGCGAAGATAACTTGCTTACCCAACGTAAGATACGGCTTAAATATTGCACTTAAAATTGAAGGAGTTCCATACTGCGTTTTTGCCAAAATTAAGCTGGATTTATTTTCTCAATGGTTAACTTGTGTTACTAAATCGTCAGGAAATTACTCGCCTTGAGGCATAATTTGATTTTGAAATAAAATCATTGACAGTCGGTAAAGATTGATCCGCACATTCTTGTTGGCGTTGTTCTAATTTTATTTCTCATTATCTTACCCTTCTGTCTTGATTAATTACATAACGCAGACGTATCACTGTGTTAATTTGCTTGTTGGGAACCTTAAATGACGAAAATATTAATGCTCGGCTGGGAGTTTCCTCCGCTTTTTAGCGGCGGTTTAGGTGTGGCTACCTATGGGATCGTCAAGTCCCTTCACCAGTTGTCTCATATCCGGCTGATAATCCCCACCGCTGGAAACGCTACTGATCTTGAAGGAGTTAATATTATCGGACTTAATAAAATAGGGGCTGAAGAGGTCGATCTGGAGAGATTGGAATTTTCGCTTCAATTTCAGAATGTAGAAATTGAAAAAGTGGAAATGCAGTTTAGTCCTTATCATCACATAAACGACATTATGTATAGTGGTCCACTACTCGGGATGAAATTTTCCGAAGCAAGTGATAAGATAGGAGCCATACATTCCATTTTCTCGGGGAAGGACATGTATGGTTTTAACATTCTTCATAAGGTCCATCTTTTTGCACACCTGGCAGAAGACCTCGCGGCCGATGGCGATTTTGATATTATACACGCTCACGATTGGGTAACATACCCCGCTGCATTGCGAATAAAAAGAAGAACTGGAAAACCACTTGTGCTGCATGTTCATGCATTGGAAACTGACCGCGTTGGGGATCGTGCCCGCAATGACATTTATTGGCTGGAGCGTGAGGGTCTAATGCAGGCAGATTCCATTATTGCCGTTAGCGAGTACACGAAAGATCAAATTGTAAAACATTATGACATTGATCGCGCGAAGATATCTGTTGTGCATAATGGTGTTGATGCTGTTCCGGTAAAGCGCGGCACTCATAAGCTCAAGGATAAGATTGTTGTCTTTCTCGGGCGGATTACGGCACAAAAGGGCCCTAATTTTTTAATGGAGACGGCAGAGAAAGTTTCGCGCGTTTATCCGCGTGTAAAATTTGTTGTGGCTGGAACTGGCGATCAGTTTGCTCACCTTCTTGAAACAACTGCTTACAGGAA
>JANYDR010000470.1 GCA_025363495.1 Cyclobacteriaceae bacterium
AATGATTTTGTTCTTCGCTTTTGGACCAATACTTGATAAAAACTTATGGATTTCTTCAAGATATAAAATCTCAAATTTTGGTGTGATGTCTGGCACTGATAACGGGTTTAAAGATACACTAGTTTCCTTAAATGGAAACGATATTTTTTGAATATTCTATGCAAAGATTGATTGAGATTGACTTTTTTCAACAAAAAAGGTCTCGGAAAACATGATTAAGTTGGGTAAACTATTGTGCGGTCTCGACTCGTCGTGGCGCATCAGTGCAAACTAATAGAAGGGAGTTTTTCCCAAGTTGAATATATAAAATAACTGATTTTGCTCTACCCAATACACTTAACCGCAGACCGCTGAGTGAACTCGCGGGCAGGCATGCAAAGTGGAGTTTTCCCCAAATGAGAATACGAAACTACCTCTCTAGCCTTTAATAAATGGAGCAATCGCTTCCCAGACCGCAGGGAAACTGCAATAGAAAACAACGTGCCCGCAGGCAGGAATAATGCTGAGATTACTCCCTTTGATTGCTCTGTGAACAACGGTCGCCGACTCTATCGGGTTGTTGGTGTCATCATCACCCGACATTATGAGCGACGGACAACTGATTTTAGAAAAAGTTTCCACGCTTATATAATCTTTATCATATAAATAATTAAGCTTCGTCACCGTTTCTCCCCAACGCTTTGGTTCGGGCATGATTTTCAAACGAGCTTCAAAATATTCCTTTGCATTGCTCAACAATAATTCAGGAGTGAAGTCCTTCGAAACAGCCTTTCTGTTTTTAGGACGGTCTCCGCAACCAATCGCAATAAGTTTTTTTACAAGTTCCGGATGCGTGGCAGCAAGTTTGAGTCCGGCGTATGCACCGTCACTAAATCCCAATACCATCACACTGTCTTTAGTAATAGAACGAATTACTGTATAAGCATCGTTGCTTCTTTGTTCCCAGGTTACTGGAGTGGTGGCCGATCCCACTCCGGATTTGCCATGACCACGCGTAGCAATGCAAATGACTTGAAAGTTTTGCGATAGCTTTTCTATGAATGGTTGGAACTCATCGATTCCACCGAAGACACCACCGTGAAGTAAAACGATGGGTTTTCCTTTTCCGTAGATTTCATAATATAATTTGGCGTCGCCAACATTTACATAACTTCCTGTAGCTGGGTTATTTCCATACGGAATGGAAACAGAGTTCGGTGTTTGTGCCTTTAGTGAGATTGAAATACTTATTAAGACGAGTAATAAATGGATCTTCATTTGGCAGTGTTTAAATTTCATTCAGCAAATCACATTGAACCATGGAGATTAAAAATATCAAATTTTATTGGTATAACGTAGATGGACCAACTTCAAAAAATTTGCTTTTGCTATACCCAATACACTCAACCGCAGAGATCGCTGAGTGAACTCGCAAAGTGCGCAGAGCTTTTACTCGTCATAAGAACGCTGGGGCTGCCTTCGGCAGTTGATTGGACATGAATTTTTTTTTAATGTAGCTAACTTACTATAGCGATAAGAAATATCCTCGCCCATCGATGCAGAATAGTAACTAGATAGCCATCTCCACAGAAATATTATTCTTTGCGTGCCATTTCTCCAATGTCTCTACCAGTATTTCAAGCTTAACAGGCTTGGTGATATAATCATCCATTCCCGATTTCAAACACTCCTCGCGATCACCTTGCATCGCATTGGCAGTCATGGCAATAATAACAGGTTGTACAATATTCTGCATCCGGATCTGTCGCGTTGCTTCTAACCCATCCATCTCCGGCATTTGAATATCCATTAAGATAAGGTCGTATGACTTTTGTTGCATGGCCAATAACGTCTCTTTGCCATTGGCAGCAACGTCAGATGTGTAACCAAGCTTTTGTAACACACGCTGAGCAAGTTTTTGATTAACCAGATTATCTTCCGCTATAAGGATGCGAAACGGATGCTTTAGTGCAAACCCCGCATCCAGGAGTTTAGCAACCTGTGATGGTATCTTTTTTCCGCCAGCCTCATTCTGAAGAAATGGAGCAGCCTGTGAAAGTGTACTAAGCCCGGCATTGATTGTAAATGAAAAGCTTGTTCCCTTGCCTGAAATACTTTTTACAGACATTGAACCACCCATCAGACTAACCAATTTTTCACTTATGACAAGGCCAAGACCAGTTCCGCCATACTTGCGGGTGGCTGAAGAATCAAGTTGTGAAAAAGGTTTGAAGAGCCGGTCGAGCTTATCTTCAGAAATGCCGATACCAGTATCTCTTACTTCAAACCCCAATGTGCTTTGCTTGTCAGTCCCATTTATAAGCCTCACACCCAAAAACACTTCTCCTTGTTTTGTAAACTTAATTGCGTTGCCAAAAAGATTAATTAACACTTGTCGCAAGCGCACACTATCGCCCACAATCTGGCCAGGGACATTGTCGTTCAGCTTGTACGTTAACCCAAGTCCGATCTGAGCAGCTTTGTGTCTGAACAGGCCAATGACCTCTTCAATGCATTGGCGCAAATCAAAGTCCTTGCTTTCCAATTCCATTTTGCCTGACTCGATTTTTGAAAAATCAAGAATATCATTGATAACATCCAGCAGGCTTTCTCCCGATTTTTTTATTATTTCCGTGTACTCGCGTTGCTCGCCAGTAAGAGAGGTATCGCTTAATAAAGATGCCATCCCGATTACGCCATTCATTGGAGTCCGGATCTCGTGGCTCATCGTTGCGAGGAATATGCTTTTCGCCTGGTTGGCCTTTTCTGCCTCCTGCTTTGCTTTTTCAGCTTCCTCTCTTTGCTGAACAGCTTCTGCTGTCCTCTCTTTCACCTGGTTTTCGAGTTCAGTCTTTTTACTTTGGATAGCGTGCATTCTGATCCGGTTAAAAGAGACAATACATCCGGCAAGCACCAGAATGGATATCGCTCTGAACCACCAGGTCTTATAAAAGGGAGGAGTGACAATAATCTTTATCGATGTTCCTGTTTCGTTCCAGCGGCCATCATTGTTAGAGCCCTTCACGATGAAAGTGTATACTCCGCCATCAAGGTTAGTGTATGTTACGGTACGCTTGGTTCCTATGTAGCTCCAGTCTTTATCAAATCCTTCCAGTTTGTATGCGTACTGATTTTTTTCTGCTAGCGTATAGTTCAGCGCAGCGAACTCAAAGGTGATGACAGAC
>JANYDR010000500.1 GCA_025363495.1 Cyclobacteriaceae bacterium
GCCATCTGTCCTGACGTTCAGAAATATTTTTAATCGATTCTTTTGAATACCCTCGGATACCGCCGAAAGTATTTTTTGAAATTCGGATTGTGGTTGTAAATACCGGCTGGCACCCGGAAGAGTATCCTCAAGGTTAATACCAATCACTCCAATGTCATGAAGCTTCTTTATGTTTTCAACTATGCCTGCAGCGCTTCGCGCGAAGCCGCCTTCTATATCCACCGTAAAAGGTAAGTTGACTACTTCAACGGCCCTTTTGGCAGTTTGAAGTAATATTTCGAATGGCATCTTTTCTCCATCCTCATAACCCCACGAACTTGCAACCGCCTGACTCGAGGTCCCAATCGCTTTGAAACCTTTTTGTTGAAATAATCTGGCGCTGTTTACATCCCAGATATTACCCAATAAAAGCGGCTCAGCGTCTTTGTGTAATTGTGAAAATGCTTCAAAGTGATTCATATGGATTTATTTGATAAGTGACTTTTCAATGGCTTCTGATCAAAATTATGGCAGTGGTCATCCTTGAAATTGTATAAATCGGAACACGGTATTTTTCTCTTTCATTAACAGTTTTTTTATAACCACGAGGTCACGAAGGCACAAAGAAGGCACGGCTAGTGCGGTGCATCGCGGAGTCTATCATGTAGGCAGTCTTCGGATTAGTGTGAAAGTGTTACTTGTAGAGATTAATCGCTGAGTAAGTGAATTATTGTAATGATCTGCTTAACAACATATTCACGAACCTCCAGCATTCTATTTTGAAGTAAGCATGTTAGTCATATCATGAAGTGGCTAGCTTCCCCACGATTCCGTTATAATTCCATTCTTTATTCTAAAAAACTCCATGGCTTCCCAGGTGATATTCTTGTTTGTAGCTTCAATTCCAAGAAAAGTACCTTTATGGGTAGCATTAAAAGTAAGCCGGATGGCAATCAAGTCCCCCTCTTCGACCAGGTCTTCTATTTTTACCGTTAAATCCTGAAACGTTTTTTCACCGGATCGGATGATATTGAAAGCATCTTGGTTTGTTCGGGCACCGTGGTCCCGATGTTCGAAATAATCCTTGGCAAAGAAATCCATTACATATTGGTAGTTTTTACTATTGTAAGCTTCTTCGAAAAAGCGGGTAACTACTTCCTTGTTTGATTTACGGATCTTTTTTCTAATAATTGACAGCCATAGGATGACATTAAAACTATGGCCAGGATGAATGTGAAAGATTTCATGTCCGATATAATTATGTTGAACCGATACCTTCGGTGGGCTGCTTAATATATCTAACTTCGTTCAAACTAAAAATATTCGATATGATTAAAAAAACAGACGAATCTTTTTATACAGGAGGTATGAATCGAGCGGCTTTGCCGCATCTGCGTCAATTTACGCTGATACAAAAATGTTTTTAATTCCTCGTCCGTGAAAATCTGTGACATCCGTGGCAAAGATTGCCGCCGGATGGCTATAAAATATTTTGTTAGATAGAATAGGCCAGGTTTGCCGGACTTTGATCGAACGCAGGTATTGTTCTTTCATAGTGAATTGGTTAAAATTAATTCATTCAGAACGAAGGGAATCAATAGGATTCGAACTGGCAGCCATGAATGACTTATATCCAACAGTAGCCAACGCAATGCAAATAGTCGTCAACGATGCTACTACAAAAATATAAATGGGAATATCAATTCGATACGCAAATGTAGCAAGCCAGTGGTCCAAACTAACCCATGCAATCGGACAGGCTATAACAATTGCTACCACCAACAGCCTGACATAATCAGTCAATATCAATAAAATGATATTCTGAGTTGAACTTCCCAGAACTTTCCTGATGCTGATCTCCCGTTTACGTTGCTCCGCATTGAATGATGCAAGACCAAACAATCCCAGACAAGCAACAATAACAGCCAGTCCGGCAAACGTGCCGCAAACTTTAATCAAATTAGTTTCGCCTTTATAAAGGTTTTCAAGTTCGTGATCAAGGAAGAAGTAATCGAACGGCCTGTCCGGAAGGATTTGCTTCCACAAGCGCTCCAACTCAGCAATTGATTGCTGCGCCGAACCAGGATCTATCCTCACCGCCATATATTTAATTGACAGTTTGAAAGCACCCATTGAATTATTTAACTGCAAGACAAGGGGAGCTACAGGCTCATGCTTTGACACGAAGTTAAAGTCTTTCGTTACCCCAATAATTCTGGCGTGAAATCCGGAAAACGTGCACCTTTTTCCGATGGCAGTTTCAGGTGTCCAGTTGAATCCCTTCACCAGCGTTTCATTAACAACAACCGCCAGACTGTCGTCAGTGGGAACGTCAATTGAATAATCCCTTCCTGCTAATAAGGGAATGTTCAAAGTTTTCAGAAAATCATGCCTGACTTTTATCCGGGAAAACAGGTTGGACACTTCCATTCCTTCGAATTGATAATTATTACCCTGGTGCTTCGCTCCCACTATATCCTCGACAGCGGTAATCGATTCAATTCCTTTGAATCGCAACGCTTCATCCACAAAGGTTTTGTATTTGGGAGCAATGGACGTTCCGACTACGGGTAGCATTACGATGTGGTCGGTTGTAAATCCCACCGAACTGGTTTGTAAATAGCTTACCTGCTTTACGGCTACACCCGTACCAATGATCAATACGATCGATATCACGAACTGGGTTATCACCAGCACTTTCCGGAAGTTTAAGCCCTTGCCATGAACATGATTTGATTTCAAGGCCTTGATCGCACTAAAAGAAGTCAACACAACAGCAGGGTATATTCCGGAAATTATTCCGACGGTAAGACCCAATAAAACCAAACTTAAAAATAAAGTTGGATTCAATAAATTGAGAACCAGATCCCGCTCAAGAAAGTCATTGAAGTACGGCAACGCAACCAGTACAATAACTATCGCCAGCAGAATGGAAGCCATTGAAATCAAAACGGACTCAAGCATGAATTGAAAAAAAAGCTGGCGAGTTTGACTACCGATTGCTTTTCTCATACCAACTTCCTTGGCTCGCTTCATGGAGCGGGCCGTTGAAAGATTAATAAAATTGATAACGGCTATCAGCAGGACAAAAATGGAAATACCAGAAAAAACATAGACATCACTATTGTTGCCGTTGGGTTCAATCTCATACTCAAGATGCGAGTTTAAATGAATAGACGTCAAAGACTGAAGGGCCAGCCGTACGTCATTTTTAATGAAATCGGGCAAATGCGTTTGAATAAATTGCGGGAAGAGCAATTCCAGTTGTTGGGGATCGGCATCCTTTTTTAGCAACAGGTATGTCCAGCAAGGATTCCAATGCCAGCTCTGCGGATACTGCCCGTCGTAAAACACTTTCAATGTAGAAAAGGAAGCCAGAAAGTCCGCATGGAAATGTGAATTGGAAGGCATGTCTTTGAACACACCGGTAACTAATAAATCTTCCTTTCCCTGGAATCGCAAAAGTTTGCCAATGGGTTCATCATTATCGAAATATTTTTTGGCCATACTTTCTGAAATGATCACAGCATTAGAGTTACTCAATGCTATTTTAGGATTCCCTTTGACCAGCGATAAATCAAATAGCCTGTAATAGCCCGAGTCTGCAAAAAAGAAACGTCGTTCATTGAATGTCCGTTCCTTTGGCTCGAACGACACTGTCAATATGGGAGATTGGAAATTATAAATACGAACAGCATCTTCGATCACGTCGGAATAGTCGATCAGCATAGACTCCGCCATCGGAAATGGAATGCTAGATGATCTTTCTCCGGATCCGTTCTCCCCTTCAATGAATTCATCGACGCGATAAATGCGGTCCCCATTGGTGTAAAACCTGTCGTAACTCAATTCATTCGACACGTACAATAAAATGAGGATCGAACAGGCTATACCAATCGCCAGGCCAAAGACATTGATGAAAGAATACAACCTTCCGCTAATAAAGTTGCGCCATGCGATCGTTAAATAATTCCGTAGCATATAGCATTACTTTTGTGTATCGTTTAAACTCACTGCATAATACGGACAAGAAAAGCCGCGATGATGATCTGATAGACCATTATGCGCTTATACCGGACAATGAACTACGAAATGGTGCAGTATGAGCTTCGTCACCTGTTGAGATGTATTTGTCTTCAGTTGTAGCTTCTTTGCTCACAGTTCAGATAATGTTCAGTAATTTTTCTCTAGCTTTTAGGTCATTTTCCCATGAGCATACCTGAATCGTCAAAAACAAGTTGGTTCTCAAAACGAGTTGGACTTCATGTGCTCTTTTGGATTGGCGTCTTCGTGTTTAATGTTCTGGAGAATTGGTATCGATCTGAAGACAAGGCTGCCATAATCGAAATATATACCATTCAGCTTCCGCTGCAGATGGCCGCGGCTTATCTCCTTTCCTATGTTCAACTCCCGCGATACCTCTTCAAGAAAAAATACATCAAGTTCATTTGCTCCTTACTCGTGTCGGTTTATATTATCTGCAGCATCTATGCCACCTACAAAGCATTTTACTTCGAGCCGTTGCATCCGGGATACTTTAAGCCTGATCCCGCTGGCCGTAACTGGTTGTATTTCGATTTTCTCAAATATTTAATGTACGCTGTGACGATTTACACACCCGCCACCGTTATGGCTGGTATAAAGCTTGTGAGGACACGCACCGAAGAAGAACGAAAGCTACAATCACTCGAAAAAGAAAAGTTACAGACAGAGCTTAGCTTTTTAAAAAATCAATTGAACCCACACTTCCTGTTCAACACGCTGAACAACCTCTATATGCTAACGCTTAAGTCCTCACCGCAGGCACCTGAAGTGGTAGCAAAATTGTCCGAAACGCTGGATTATATGCTGTATCGATGCCATGAAAGGCTGGTTCCTATAAAAGGAGAAATACAATTAATCGAGAATTATCTCCTGTTAGAAAGACTGCGTCTGTCGAACGAAACCATTATTAACTTTAATTTTCAGGAAGAAGAGCTCGCATCAAACACTATTGCACCGTTGATTATGCTGTCCCTTATAGAAAACGCATTTAAACATGGGTTAGCAAACGGCAAAGAAAATTCGAAAGTTGATATCAAGCTTCAAATACGGGGGCAGACCCTTGTTTTTGTTGTTACAAACACGAAGTCGTCATCCATCGCATCAAATTCAAAAGGGATAGGATTGAAAAACATTCAACGACAGTTAGAACTCATTTATCCAAAAAAGTATAAATTAAGTATTGACAATAAGGAAGAGACCTATTCTACGGAACTTCAAATTAATCTCTCTTAATAAAGATGTCGGGGAAAGTAAAGTGCCTTGTTTTAGATGATGAGCCCCTGGCAAGAGAGCTTATCGAAACGCATATCGCAGAAGTAAAAACCCTTCAGCACGTTGCCTCTTGTGACACAGCGATGAAAGGCTTCGAAGTCCTGAAGAGCAAAAAAATCGACCTGATGTTTCTTGACATCCAAATGCCGGTACTCACAGGCCTTGATTTTTTAAGAAGCCTTCACAATCCGCCAAAGGTGATTATTACAACAGCCTTTCGTGACTACGCAATCAATGGTTACGAACTAGATGTTGTAGACTACTTACTCAAACCTATCACCTTTCAACGCTTCTTCAAGTCAATTGAGAAATACAATCAGCTCACATCACCGGTACTGCCTCAGATAGATACAGGATCCGGCAGCAAAGCAAATTTTATTTACTTAAAGTCTAATAAGAAAAACTATAAAGTCTATACATCAGACATACTATTTATCGAAAGTCTTAAAGATTATATAACGGTACACCTGACAAGTGGAAGGCTCGTGATTAAGCAGCCAATCTCAGAGATTCAAAACTTACTTAGCAAAGAGAAATTCTTAAGAATTCATCGTTCGTATATAATTAACATTGAAAAGATCTCAGCTTTCACGGCTACTGATATAGAAATCACCACAAAGAATCTCCCTGTCGGAAGTAGCTACCGACAACACGTAAATAATATATTGAATAATAAAAGCGCGTGATTATTAATCAGTCGTGAGAAGATTCTGTATCGGCAACTGGTTATCGAAGCCCATTTACCTTAAATTCTATATCATAGAGTGTATTAATAACCGTCCGCTTTGGCGGAAGGATGGAATCAGTCAATAGGTAAGTTAAAGCCTCCTTTCTGAGGATTGAATTGCATTGGCTCATCCTTTTTCTTGATGAATCAATTTACGCAATTATTCATTTTCACACAGCCTGTTGTAGCGCGTACCAAGTATTCTAATTGTGAAACATGTTTCCCCCAGTCTTATTTAGGATGTGAGAACTATACCGTGGTATTTAATTATAGGGCTACATAAAGTAAAGTCTCTTGTTCTTAGCAGATCAAAGTTTATCTACGTCGAACGAGTTCGCACCGGCACGCGCTGGAAGCGCCATAGCTCTATTTTGAAGTAAGCATGTTAGTCATATCATAAAGCGGCCAGCTTCCCCATGATTCCGTTATCATTCCATTCTTTATTCTAAAAAACTCCATGGCTTCCCAGGAGATATTCTTGTTGGTAGCTTCAATTCCAAGAAAAGTAGCTTTATGGGTAGCATTAAAAGTAAGCCGGACGGCAATCAGGTCCCCCTCTTCGACCAGGTCTTCTATTTTTACTGTTAAATCCGGAAACGCTTGTTCAGCGGATCGGATAACATTGAAAGCATCTTGATTTGTTCGGGCACCGTGGTCGCGATGTTCAAAATAATCCCCGGCAAAGAAATCCATTACATATTGGTAGTTTTTTCTATTGTAAGCTTCTTCGAAAAAGCGAGTAACTACGTCCTTGTTTGATTTTACAGATCTTTTTTCTAATGATTGGCAGCCATAGCATGACACTAAAACTATGGCGAGGATGAATGTGAAATATTTCATGTTCCGATATATTATGTTGAAC
>JANYDR010000503.1 GCA_025363495.1 Cyclobacteriaceae bacterium
TTTTACGCTTGCTGATGCAGAAAGAGCTGTGCAAGTTTTCAACGTGGCAGGAGAGAAGTTGGCAAAGGAGGGTATATCACTTTGCTACCATGCCCATGGTTATGAGTTTGGTAAGTATGAAAAGGGAGTGTTATTCGATTACATAATGGCCAAAACAAATCCAAAATTTGTGAATTTTGAAATGGATGTGTATTGGGTAAAGCAGGCAGGGCAATCTCCGTTGGCCTGGCTCAACAAACATCCTAAGCGTTTTTTAATGATGCATCTGAAAGACCGTGCCCTGGGTACACTCGATAGTAGCAACGGGAAAGCTGATGTGGAAACCAATGTTGTATTAGGCAAAGGAGATGTAGGCATAGCCGATCTGATGAAAGCCGCACGGCAGGCAGGAGTGATGCACTATTTCATTGAAGATGAATCGAGCCGCGTAGTGCAACAGGTGCCGCAGAGTTTGGCGTTTTTGATGAGTTTAAATAAATAATCATCTATTCGCTCCCGACTTCATAAACAACACGGGAAATGTCAAAATGAACGAAGTAATAAAGGTGAAAATGGAAATCGTTAGGAGAGTGTCAATTGCAAACAAGTCGAATGGACTCTTTACTGCATAATCGGCATAAGCAATAAATGCACTGAAAACAAAACATCCCGCCACTATATATAACACAACGGTCTTATCTCTCTTTTTAAACAAGAATTTTATATAGAAGTAAAAAGGGATGATGATCGCACAAACCATTAAAGACGTGGTTAGTACCATTCTTACATCCCTCGTGGTTAGAATCTGCAAAACCATTAATAAGTGGTTGACCGCTATTAAGAATGTCGCCAGACAGAATATAGTTAAGACAGGAAATATCTTTGAAAGGCCCATCACAATGAATACTCAAAGATATAAAAATGTTCTTTTCCCACAATATTGATGGTGAACTTACCTTCTAGCCCGGTCAGCTCTCCCGTGCTGCATCCGGGAACAACAGTCACTGTTAATTCCTGAGAAGTTTTTGTCCGAGTTCCATTATGCATGAGCACAAACGTTCCACTTCGGCCATTTAACGTTCCTCTTACGCTTTCTATGGCGACATAAGAGCCGGAGCCGTTTTCAGCCACAGCTGAAAGCATGTCTAGTTTGCTTGATGCCAGCAGATCACCCATGATAGTCTTTTGGACGGAGTATTTTCCGAACGTAATGTCACCGTCTTTAGTAGTTCCTTCAGGTTTCATTTCCACAACAAATGTTCCTTTTGCAATGAGTGAATAAGTTTTCATAGTCTGAGCGTTGGATAAGTTGATATGAAAGGTAATGAAGACAAAAAGTGCGATCATTGAAATCACGATTCTATCGTTGGTTTTCATGGGCTTGAATTTTTAACTTAATGTAAAATTGATGCTGCGTTGTGACAACAGTATGTCAGCAGCATATTCGGCCAGGAAATTATTTGCCGTCTGACAGGGTTCACAGCCCTTTTCCGGACTTTACCCTTCTTCCAAATTCTTCCCAATCAAATCCAGATTCAATTCGGTTATGCCTCAAAGCTGGAATTTGCGTTGTTATCAACATGGTAGTACCGTTGAAATCGACCCGGTGATGTTGGGGGATTTGTCTTTTTGTAGCTTTTACCGGTTTAAAATTCGTGCCATGGAAAAACTCCTGGACAGACTTTTTAAGTCTATTTATGTTGTCCATGCCATACATCAATACAACTTCGGGCTTATATGCTTTAATGTTAGACAGAATAGTATGCATGCGATGCTGGTATATATGCTCCTGATATAGCATGCGACTTTTAAGGAAGTCAAATTGCGGCATGTCTAGCCAATTATAGTACCATGCATGACTATGTGGAGCAGGGAGCGGATACAATTTTATTAATGCTTCATTGGGCGTTGACTGCAATGCAAAAAGGTTTTTCTGATAGGAGAGCATGTCAGGAAGTTTTTCATTCCTGTAGCCATGCAGGAATAAGATGAGGTTTTTCCAAACGCCATGTTGCACTGCGTTGCTGCCGAATCTGTAATCGTAAAGGTTAGTGAACAAACCTGCTTTCGGTCCATCTACTCCTAAAGCAACGTGTCGGTACAATTCGCGGATGTCGCAAAGAGCGTCATCCGCTTTTGGACTGTGTAGGTTATGGAAATAGTTAAGCTTCCCGGCTACTTCTTCCGGTGCATCTCCGCCATCTTCTTCATAACCGACGAACCAGATCCTTGCATCCCACGATCCATATCCATAGTAATGATCGACCCAGTATTTGAGCGCTATCTCTTCAATAAGCATTGGATAGGAAAGATAGCAAAATACATTAGTTAGTAATTAGTTTCATCCATTCTGTTAAACTACCAATATAGTATTGGTAATTACCGCAATTTGCGGGGTAGGAATGAAGCCAGTTTATTAAGAGTTTTAAGGATGAGTGTCAAGAAACTTAAAAAAAAATGAAAAAGCTTTTTCCTTTGTGCTTTTTATTCGGAGTTATAATCAACCTGACGGCGCAGGAAATGATTATGACAAAAAAGATCAAGTCTGTAGAAACAACGATTGAACCTGCTATGGATGAAGAGATCAAACACAAATTAATTCTTGCCGACCGCAAAACAAGAGAGTTATTGAAAGCGGTGGAAGATCGGGGGCTAATCGTGCCAGGGAAGTATGAGAGTGAACTCACTGCAGAAATAGTCAAAATTGCGAGAGATGAGTTTGGAATGGTAGAGCATTGGCATAAGAAAATCGTCAGGGCAGGGGTAAATACACTTGAATCTTACAGTAAAAATCCATCTGACCGAAATATCCAAAAAGATGATATTGTGATTTTAGATTTTGGACCCAATTTTGAAGGTTGGGAGACCGACCTTGGGAGAACGTATGTTATTGGCAATGACCCTGCAAAATTAAAATTGAAAAGAGATGTCGAGGTTGCATGGAATGAAGCGAAAGTATGGTACGATAAACAAACCCACCTTACCGGTGCGAAATATTGGAATTATCTCGTGGCCCTGGCGAAGCGCTACGGCTATGAATTTGGAGGAGAAATTGGCGGTCATATTATCGGTCGCTTTCCACATGAACAACCGGATATAAAAGGCGATCTGAGTTTGGACGTTCATCCGGACAATCACAACAGCATACTTGGACTTGACAAGAATGGAAATCGCAGGCAATGGGTTTTAGAAATTCAATTTATCGATAAGAATAAAGGTATTGGTGGTTTCTATGAACAACTGTTGAATTAGGTTCCAATTTCAAATTTCCAGTGTCCAACTTCCCCTTATCACTATCCGACAGACCCGCACTACTGCTAATTGATATTCAAAAAGGCTTTGATGATATCAATTATTGGGGAGGACAAAGAAACAATCCTGAAGCCGAAATAAGAGCAAGTGAACTGCTTCATCTGTGGCGGGAAAAAAAGCTGCCAATTTACCACATCAAGCATTGCTCGTCTATCAGCACTTCCTTGCTGCATGAGACAAATGCCGGAAATGAGTTTCATGATATGGTTCGACCGCTTTCTGGTGAACCTGTAGTGAAGAAGAATGTGAACAGTGCATTCATTGGAACTGATTTGAAAGCTCAGCTGGACGCTTCAAAAATTACAAAGCTTGTGATTGTTGGCATGACCACAGACCATTGCGTCTCAACAAGCACGAGAATGGCAGGTAATTTAGGTTATGAAACATATCTGGTAGCTGATGCAACAGCAACGTTCAATAAAAAAGGTTTTGACGGAAAAAATTATTCTGCAGAAGTAATTCACGAAACAGCGTTGGCAAGTTTAAGTGAAGAATTTGCAACAGTAGTAATGTCTGAATCCATCAAAAGAATAATGGAGGGTAGATAGTTCCAGCAAATGGGCTTTACGTTTTTTTCTGTTCAAAATCCAGCGACATGAAAACTGAAAGCGTAAAAATAATTCCAGGAAGAATAAAGTGTGTAAAGTGATCATCTAAGATATAGTGTGTGCAGATGGCGCCCAGCATAATGACACCAATCATTATACTTCCCAATCGCTTTGAAGTCGCAGCCGTCATAAGTAATAGTAGACCACCTATAAATTCAAGCG
>JANYDR010000511.1 GCA_025363495.1 Cyclobacteriaceae bacterium
TCTGCTAGCTGGTTAGACAAATCCATACGCGGGGGGCTGCTTCGGACAGCATCTTTCGAATCTTCAGATGGTGGAGTTGCTGCAGCGAATGTTCTATTCATCGACTCCTTGAATCCGTCGAGCGACTCGGGAGTGGCATAGAGTCTGTATTTGAGAACGAAGGCAGCGATGCCTCGATCTGCAAGCGCTTGTGCAACTTCCCATCCTTCGTTACCCATCGACAACCACCTGAAACCACCACCCGGGGCCACAATAACAGCAGCACCATTCGCCTTGCCGGGCTTGGGCAAGAACGGAGTAAGAGTAGCCTTTGAAATGTTCCGCGCCATTGGATCGCCCCATTGACGGAACCATGTTTCAGGAGAGGTTTGACCTTCAACACCACCCGTGCCGAGCAAAATAGCGGTCGGTTCGTCGGGAGCCTGGAGTGGATATATCGTGCCGTCCTGCGCTTGTGCAGATGCGGTAACTACGAGCAGGCAGATAAGCGCGGTTGTTTTAGCGATGTTGGTAAAATTATTAGACATGGTCGGTGGATTTTTATAAAAGTTTAAAACTGTATATGTAGATCTTAAGGGTTCTTTTCTATTGTGCGATGGCAATCATCTTTCCATTTTTTACTTACACCTTTTTTATGACGAAAATTAAGATTAAAATTATATAAGTGTCAATATTACGTTTATATGTTATGCTAATTTAAACTATTTCTGACCGGATTATTTATTTTAGTCAAAAAAAATCGCCACTATAAAGTGTAATCAAGAAAAGCTTGCAACAGTGATCTCCAAACTGCCTGCCTCGCCCGTTGATAGCAGAAATTTCGATAATAAGGTGCTGATCTGATTGGAGCGGCAAGCGTGTACATCTTCCCTTTGTGAGTTCGAATGTCCTAACGATTTGTCGGCGTACATCGGGTGTGTCCGGTGTTATATCCCCTGTTACGAACTTAGAGTGTGTCAAATCTTATAGGAAACTTCATTTGGCTACACGTTTGAGTTTGCAGACCTTAAAATACATTTCCCTCTTTCATGCATCAGACTCGAAACAATAGAACTCACAAAAATCAATTCCAGGGGCCTGCGCCCACGCGGTACTTTTTGTTCTTCCATCATTATGGTATCTCAACCTCTGATCAGGGTTCGCCGTAAAGCCTGTGTAAAGAAGAAGATCTTTACGACTGAATAAGATGTAAACACAAAAAGGTAAGGGCATCAGCAATGACTTCACTTGAGTTACTTAACGAAAGTAACAGCCAAGTAACTCGAATGAAATCATGTTTTCAAGATTAATTGAGCCCTGAAGTAGACCTCCGTGCCTCGGTCACTTCAGCACAGTAAAGCGACCCTGAAGCAAGTGCGCGAAAAACTTGCAATAAAAAACAAGACCCTGAAGCGCGCTGCTTCAGAAGATTTAAAGGATATGTGGACGTACATGAAGCAGACCTCCTATCGTCGGTCGCTTCATGACGATAAAGCGACCCCGAAAGCAAGCGCGCAAAAAAATGGCTTTAAAAAAAACAAACCCTGAAGCGCGAATGCTTCGGGGTCTGCTTTATCGTACCTAAAGCCGGAATCGAACCGGCACACCTTACGGTACACGATTTTGAGTCGTGCGCGTCTACCAGTTCCGCCATTTAGGCTTTTCCGCTAAGAACCTCAGCGTACTCGTTTTTTGTTTTACCCGCCAGTCCATGGCGGTGCGAACCGGGCTGCAAATATGCCTAAACTTTATTTTCCTACAAAACCCTTCTTAATTCTGGCTTCTGGCTTCTCCAAAATCATTCCTACCTTTCGGAAAATCACTAAACAATGAAAATATCAAAACACAAAGTGGCTGCGATCCACTACACCCTGACAGACAACAAAGGAAATGTGCTAGACAGCAGTGAAGGTCGTGAGCCCTTGTACTACCTGCATGGCGAAGGGAACCTCATACCCGGAATGGAAGAAGGACTGGAAGGTCATGAAAAAGGAAAAAAAATGAAGCTGAAAATATCTCCTGAAAAAGGATACGGCGTTCGCGATGAAAAAATGATCCAGAAAGTTCCGCGCTCGGCTTTTGGTGGCGAGAAAGTTGAAAAAGGAATGCAATTCCAGACTGGCAATGGCGGTGTTGTAACCGTAACGGATGTAGGATTAACAGATGTAACCGTTGATGCTAATCACGCCCTCGCCGGCGTTGAATTAAATTTTGATGTGGAAGTAATTGACGTACGCGACGCTTCTACCGATGAGATAGCACACGGACATGTGCATGGTTCTGGTGGGCATCACTAAGAATTATTCCTGAGAAACGAAGACATATCGGATGCTATTTGTTCGATATGTCTTTTTTTATTACACATCGAGTAGCGTTTAGATAGTGAAAAAACATAAAAGAATTTTCTTAATAGTCTTTGTTCTGGTAATTCTGCTTTCAGCACTGCTCAGCTTTCCGGAAAGCAAAAAGGAAATTAAAACCCGGCACTTCACTTTTCAGCAGTAGCATTGATGCTTCGGAAATTTTCCTTTTAGCAGCATCGCTTGAAAATAATTACCAAAGAATTTGCAACGAGTTAAAAACAACACCCGCCAACAATATTGAAGTAAATATTTATGCCCAACGGTGGAGGTATATAAAAGCTACTAAAAACTGGGGAGGCTCCGGCAATATTGAAGGGGTTGCAAAACTTCATTTTACTGAAAAAGCGTGGAGAGAAAACGATAGTCAGAAAGTTGTTATTCATGAATTTACCCACGCGGTAGTTCTCAAGTTTCTTATAGACCAGGAACCTCAACCTTTAAATACTAAAATCTTTGATCAGAAATTTTCCTCTTTTCCTACCTGGCTTTGGGAAGCGATAAGCGTATATGAAGCCGAACAATTTATTGACCCCAAAACATTGCCTTATCTAAACAATGGGCAACATCCGACTATTACTGAACTTAACAATAGATTAAAAGGCGGCAAAGTATATACCAGCGGCTACACACTTATTGAATACATCCTTTCAACGTATGGTCAGGATAAATTTATAAATCTTATTGAAAATTACGGAGACCTGAAAAAGGTATTTAATGTAACCGAAGATCAATTTTGCAACGAATGGTATGAGTATGTAAAAGAAAAGTACCTGATCAAAAACTGATTGAGAAGCCGGACACTTCTGATTAAATTTACCTCATGACTCCCTCCGACATCATCCGCTATCGTCTATGGAATCAGCACATCACTCAGGCCCATTTAATAAAACCCCAACAATTAGTCCAATACCTTGGCGCCATGCAAGCCCAGGAATATGCCATGGCAAAATGGGCAATCGGCTTGCGCTTACCTTCATTACACGATGAAGATGTTGAAAAGGCTTTTAATAAAGGATCCATTTTAAGAACTCATCTCCTTCGTCCTACGTGGCATTTTGTTTCTCCGGCAGACATTCGCTGGATTCTTAAATTAACAGCCCCCCGCGTAAATGCTGCCAGCTCATTTATGTATCGGAAAATGGAGTTAACCGATGCGATCTTTAAACGTGGAAATGCTATTTTTGAAAAGACACTGCAAGGAGGAAATTTCCTGACACGCACAACACTTAAAGAAGCACTCGACCGTGCGAAAATTGTTAACAGCGAATTTCGACTCAGCTATCTTCTTATGCGCGCCGAGTTAGATGGAATTATTTGCAGTGGTCCGAGGGTGGGAAAACAATTTACCTACGCATTGCTTGAAGAACGCGTCCCCATGGTAAAAGCGTTTACAAGAGACGAATCCCTTGCTGAACTTACAAATCGATATTTCACCAGCCGCGGACCAGCAACCCTGCAGGATTTTGTAATATGGTCAGGACTTACTGTGAAAGATGCCAAAGAAGGTATCGACACATTAGGATCAAAATTCATCCGGGAAAAGATTGATGGAAAGGAGTTTATATTTAAAAATAATTCAGGTTATACTAACGCTCCAACAAACGCATCTTTTCTTATGCCCGATTATGATGAGTATGGAATGAGTTATAAAGACAGGAGTGCTATCTTTGATAATGACAACCATTCGAAGCATGTGAGTCGCGGAAATCCCATATTCAACAGAATGATTATTATTAATGGAAAGGTTGAGGGCACCTGGCACCGGACAACATCAAAAAAAGGTACTGTCATTAACTCTTTTCCTTTTTCAAAACTTTCAAAGCAGAGCCAACAATCCCTTCGACTTGCTGAAAACAAGTACAAATTATTCCTTGGCAGTAACGTTGAAGAAAATGGATAAGCGAGTCGTTCTATAAATCATCTCCCTATGAAAAAATTATTATTTCTTCTAATCGTAATCAATCTGAACCTCACTCCCATGCCGGCAACTGCACAGCAAAAAGAAATAAAAATTGCCATGGCCCAGATCTATTCCCTTGACGGAGACAGAGATGGAAACTTTGTAAGAATTGAAAATGCAATCATTGAAGCAAAGAAGAAAGGCGCCGATATCGTCACCTTCCCGGAATCCTGTATTCTTGGCTGGCTTTATGCAGCAGCACATGAAAGGGCCAACGCAATCCCCGGCCAGGACTCCGACAAACTCTGCGCTTTGGCAAAGAAGTACAGCATTTATATTAACATTGGCCTCGATGAAAAAGAGAATGGAAATTTATACGGAGCAGCCTTACTCATTGATGACACTGGTAAAATTCTTCTGAAACATCATAAAATTAATGTGCTTGCTGAACTAATGACTCCGCCCTATAGTTCGGGAAGCACGGTTGAAACAGTTGAAACAAAATTCGGCAGAATAGGAGTTCTTATCTGCGCTGATTCATTTCTGCCCGATCTTCTTGCAAAGATGAAAGATAAGAAGCCTTCCATCCTTCTTATCCCCTACGGATGGGCCGCCGATGAAAACGAATGGCCTCAGCACGGAAAGGAGCTTGAAAAAGTTGTTCAAAACGCCGCCGTCACCGTTGGTTGTCCCGCTATAGGAACAGACCTGATTGGCGAAATCTCCGGTGGGCCATGGCGTGGAAAAACATACGGTGGACAGAGCGTCGCTTCGGATAAAAATGGAAAAATTATTGGACGTGGTAAGGACCGGGATAGTGATCTTGTGATGATCACTATTCGGTTATAATGCATTACAAAGTAATACTACTTTGTCAAGGATCTAAGACCCTACTTGGGTAAAATATATTTTCTGACTTGAATACATTGTCTTGGCCCTACCCAATACACTTAACCGCAAAGCGCGCGGAGGAATGCACGCAAAGTTCGCCGAGTTAATGCCGAAGGCATTCTTTTGCGCTCTCAATTTCCAAAACTAAGCCTGCTAAGTTAATGCCTTCGGCATTCTTTGCTAACTTTGCGTACATTCCTTTGCGAAATCTCTGCGGTTAAGTGCCGCCGGTTGGGTCTCGACTGCGTCAGGATTTATCCGCGCCTTTGAGCGCACGAGTTATCAATCAAAATCAATCTCCCTGAGATCGGCGGTAAACACCAACTCAAGACAATGAAATATAACTTGACAAAATAGGATTACTAATTGAAGGGTCAATTTGTATCAAAATCTGATCAGAAAGCTTATCTTCATTGGTCTTTTTTTGATACTAATCGGGGTCTCATTGAATGCAATGGTTAGTAGAATCTTAAATTGCAATCTATGAACTGGAATAGTCCAATTTTTATAGTCCCATTTGGTAGCCGGTCCACTATTCATGCTTGCAGGATGGACGCTCCGGAAATTTCCAAATGCCGACATTAACCCCATAATTGGATACCGAACAAGGAATTCAATGAAATCACAAGAGCGATGGGATTTTGCCCAACATTATTCAATGAAAGAAATGATAAGATCAGGAGTGTTGTGTACTATTTCGTCTCTGCTGGGACTTCTGATTCATGTCGGCGAAATTTCAGACTTTCTTATTTCAATTGCAGTAATAATATTTTTTGCGCTACTTCCGATTATCAGAACAGAAATTGCATTAAGATCAAAATTTAAATAAAAATTGAAACCATTGAATAACCAGGTATCAATCCAACGTGCAAATCAGAATGACCTTCAGCGTCTATTTATTATTTGCAGGCAGGCGTATACAGAAAATTTTTCTCATCATTGGAATGAAGGAGGTCTTGAGTGGTATTTGAATACGGTATATAGTCTTGAAGGAATCAAAGCGGATTTGCAAAAAAGTATGATGGCTTATTTCATCGCTTCACTCGGTTCGGAAGACGTTGGATTCATGAAATTAAACCTTCTCTCTAATCTGGAGGGCGAAACTTCCCTGGATGGAGCAGAGATAGAGAAACTTTATTTCAGACCACAACATCAGGGAAAAGGAATCGGCAAAAGACTAGTCAATGTTG
>JANYDR010000522.1 GCA_025363495.1 Cyclobacteriaceae bacterium
ACGTTGGAGATGTAGTCAGCAAAAACTTTATTGGGAGAAATGATCAGAATATCTTTCGCCGTGATTGTATCTCTATACCTATACAATAAAAAAGCGATTCTGTGCAATGCAATAGAAGTCTTCCCGGATCCAGCCACTCCCTGGATAATCATCACTGACGAAGTTTCATTTCTTATGACTTTGTTCTGATCCCGCTGAATGGTTGCGACAATGTTCTTCATCCGCTCATCTGCGGACCTGCTGAGTTCCTTCTGCAATATTTCGTCCTGGATATTGACAGAGTTCTCGATCATAAACTCCATTCGACTGTCACGTATCTTATATTGTCGCTTAAGCCCAATAGTTCCGGTTATTGTCCCGGAGGGAGTTGTGTAAGATGCCGGTCCCAGCTCATAATCATAAAACATCGACGAAATCGGTGCCCGCCAGTCATAAATGAGATTGACGTTAGTTACGTCATCTGAAAAAGTTCCAATCCCGATATACACCGTAATTCGATCTGAAATAATAAAGTCAATCCGCCCGAAGTAAGGCGATTGAATAAGCTTCTGCACCTTCTTCCTTCGCGCGACTGCTGTTTCCCCGGTAAACGCGATGCGATTTATGGATTGCCCTGCAGCGACCATGTCTGCTTCGTCCATCCCGGACTGGTGTTCATAGATATATTCCTTGTTCTGTCTTAATTCTGAAGAATATTGTTTTACAATGTCGTCAATGCGAATAATGGCCCGTGCCAGTTTTTCCTCGATCTGTTCGAGATATGCGCGTTCATCTTTTTCAGTTTCGTTGATCATTGCGGTGTTGAGGTACAAAATTACGGAAACCAATCAGGCTGATATATTTTTTGTTTCCCTCTGATTTTCGCAGATTAGGCCCGTGTAGATTTTCGCGGAATTGATTGGCGAGGAGTTCCAACAACCAGGTTATTTAGCCACTGATCGCGCGGATTTTCACGAATTGATCAGCAATATCGTTTACTTTGAATCGATCTAGAATCTGTCATGCCTGAAATATGTGCTGCGCTTCAACGTTTAGCAAAATGCATTCATCCTGCGCATCTTATAATCCTTTAGATCCTACTCCAGAATGCTTGTAAAAAAACTCATCGCCAGATTCATTAACGATAAGGTGCTTCAGAATGCTGAGCATTGCTATATCGCAACAGCTGCTATTTCAGAGGATGGGTTTGATTTATTAATGGGCAGGTTATCAAAAAAGTGTCACGTCGATATTGTTACAGGTCTTGATCTGCCAACAGATCCAAACGTCCTATGGAGAATTCTTAGAGAATACAGCGATCGGGTCACATTAAGGATTTATACCAGAAACTTCTTTCATCCGGGAGTATATGTTTTTGACATGCCTTACAGGAAAAGACTTGCCTTTATAGGATCCAGTCACTTCACGTTAAGCGGATTCAAAGACAATGAAGAACTATCTTATCAGGTAGATACAGAGAAAACAGTAGAAGAAATTAAGTCCTGGTATACTGGGTACGTTGAAGACTCATTAGATTTAACAGAAAAGATAGTTCAGGAATATGAGCTAATATTCCCCTTAATCAAAGAACGCGAAAACACATCGCGTGAGGAGAAAAAGAAATTTATTGAACTAATTGTGGGAACTTTCGATTTCCCAAACCCTTAGGCTGAATTGGTAATCTAAAGTAAAATAGGTTATTTGTCCGGATGAATTGGTCTAGAATAATTAGAATATCGTTTTTTCTTTTGCTGTTAAGTGGTGTTTTACAAGCTCAAAATAAAAATATACTTTCCTACGCTAAATATTTATCGGATAGCACATCTACACTTTCAATTGATGATATCAGCTCTTCATCGCAGTCAGGCTTTACAGAAAGAAATCATTTATCAAAAGATTTTCCAACCTGGATCAGAATCGAAGTACCATCCAGTATTAAAACCGGTAATTACTGCCTTAGGCTTCCGCTGAATGTAAGGATAGAACTTTATTACCAGGAGGCTAATCATTGGCTAAAAACCCTGAATGGTCCTCAAATTACTCCCTCGCTTAGATCAATACCCCAAGATCCTCTCTACCTATGTTTCCCTTATTCCGATTCCAATAGGGTGTTGTATATTAAAGTAGCCCCGACGGA
>JANYDR010000559.1 GCA_025363495.1 Cyclobacteriaceae bacterium
AATAAGATGACTATATTTCCAATGAAAACTTCCTCCAAACCGAGTGATCCATGAAACAACTCTTCCGCTATCTCCTTTTTACTTTATTATTAATTGCATTTTTCAATCAGGCCGCATTATCACAAAGCTCTCCCTTGCTCGGTGATTCTATAGTAAGCACATTAAACTCAGAGCTATCCGGTGAATCTGCCAAGCGAAATCTCGAATACATCGCACGGTTACATCGCATACGCGGTTCAGTCGAGTTCAAAAAAGCGATAAGCTTCATTGAATCTAAGCTGAAAGAATATGGACTGGAGCAGATCGAATCTTTTCAAATTCCTACGGACGGCAAAACGATGTTCGGATCGCAAAAAGGAAGGATGGCCTGGGATGCGGAGTTTGCTGAATTATGGGAATTAGAAAAATCAGGCTCTTCATGGAAACCAAAAATCCGTCTTGCTGACTGGGAGTCGATGCCGATTACTCTTGCAGAGGATAGTGAAAGCGGAGAAGCCACGGCAGAATTGGTAGATATTGGCGCAGGTACAACCGACAAAGATTATGAGAATAAAGATATAAAGGGAAAGCTAGTTTTGACTTCTTCATCTCCTGATGCGGTTGTTTCGCTTGCAATAGAAAAACTTGGTGCTGCTGGAATTGTCAGCTATACACAAAACCAGCGAACAGCATGGTGGAAGGAAGATCAGAATCTGATCCGCTGGGGACATTTCAACAGCTTTGCGAAAACAAAAACATTTTGCTTTATGATATCACTCAAACAGGCGGCGGATTTTCAACAACGCCTGAAGCGTGGAGAGAAAGTTATGTTGCATGCCATCGTGAAAGCCTCACAGCATCCCGGATCGTATGATTTCGTAACAGCCATCATAAAAGGTACAGATCCTAAACTAAAAGAAGAAGAGATTGCATTCACCTGTCACCTTGATCATCAGCGACCAGGTGCAAATGACAATGCTAGTGGAAGTATGACGATCCTTGAAATCGCGAGGACAATGAAGAAGCTTATTGATGAAGGCAAAATTGCGCGACCAAAACGTACCCTTCGCTTTATATGGTCACCCGAAATTGAAGGAACAATTGCGCTCTTAAATTATCGTCCTGAGTTGCCAGCAAAAATCAAGGCTGTTGTTCACATGGACATGGTGGGCGGAGGTCCCGTTACAAAATCTGTATTTCATGTTGCCGGTGCACCCAAAAGTTTACCAACTTTTGTTACAGATGTTGGTGAGACCTTTGGAAATTATCTGAATGAGCAGACAGACGCTTATGCAAGTGGTTATTCGTATCAATATTCTTTCGTTTCGGAGGAGGGTGGTAAAGAGCCTCTTCAGGCAGTATTAGGTCAGTTTCACATGGGAAGTGACAACGACGTTTACAATGAGGCTTCATTTAAAATTCCTTGTGTGTACATGCACGACTGGCCAGACCGCTACATTCATACCAACTATGACGTACCGGCAAACATTGATCCCACAAAATTAAAACGTGCAGGCTTCATAGGATCTGCCAGCGGATATTTTCTTGCTAACATTAGTGAAAAGAATCTCCCTGCCATATGGAACGTTGTCAAACAGCAATCTCTGAAAAGAACATCGCAAATGATCGGGCACACAAGTCAGATTCCTTCCAGTGAAATCGATAATGTAATTACCAATCATTTCAATTTTGAACGTAGTGTATTTGCTTCTCTTCAAAAATTCGTGACAGTATCGCCCGCTCTTTCAAAAGATGCTGATCTGTTTTATACTAAACTTGAAGAGACCAGCGGAAAATCAAAAGTTCCGACCGATAAGAACAAAATAGTCTCAACCGTTTACAAGCGCAATCCTGCCATTAAAGGAACTCTGTCGACTTTCGGATATGATTATTTTGGAGATCATTATGGAGCCGAAAAGGCAAAGTCCATCCGCTTATTAAATTATACAGGATTGTGGGGACATGAATATGCTTACGAGGCGTTGAACTTTGTAGACGGCGTTCGTTCTGTTGTTGACATTCGCAATGCTCTTACTACTGAGTTTGGCCCCATACCGCTGGAGATAGTGGAGGAGTATTTGGTTGCATTGGAGAGTATCCAGATTATTCAGCGGATTAAGTAACTTGAAAATGGTAAAAAGTAAAAAGTAAAAGGTAGTTGGTGGTTGGTGGATTACCCTTGAGTGAGAAATTTCTGTCAGCCAACGCTGCCACCAACGACCACTTACCAACTACCAGTTATTGACGCAATCACTTCCCCCCATTTCCTCTCAGGTCATCAATACAAGATTGTGTCAACCCCGTCATACTTCCATTCATAATACCGGCGATAGAACCACTGGTTTCCGCCAGGTAATACATGAGGCAGTTTTTGTCAGTGCAATGCTTGTCGTGAGCGGTATCAAGATGTGAAGAAGTAAGCGGAGTGCCACGGTCAACTAAACCCAATACATGTCCAAATTCATGTTGAGTCACTGATGTCTCCAACGTGGCCGCTGACGGCTTTGAAAGTCCACCGGAAAATCCCTGTATGGTTTTTTCGAAGATGACCATTGACGTGGTTCCATAAGTAATGCCCAAAACTTTTGTATCAGTACCATTGTCAGAATAATCTCCATCAACAAATAAAATATAGGCCGTCAATGTTTTGCCTGATGTTTTTTGAGTACGGCTGGTGTTTTCTATAGCAGTGACATCCGACACGGAATACGTAGCCTTTCCAGCAGATGCTATTGTAGTCTGAACAATAGAGATTCCTGCAGTCTTATTCAGTCTGTCCTGTAGAAAAGATGTCAGGTTGTTTACGGCAGCGGAAGATGGTTGTGCACCTGTCATATACTGAACTTCAATCACCAGCTTATCATAATTAGTGTTGGAGAGAAAATTTGCAGGTACAATATTGACGTTGGAACTTGTAGGATCACTGTCTTTGTGACAAGCTGCCACGATGAGTAAAGAAAACAGAAAAAAATTATTAGCGAATTTTTTCATAAAAATGTTAGTATATAGAAAGACCAGACTTTTGAGCCTGGTCTTTTGATCGAATATTATTTCTTGATTAATAAGGCACCGCTCCGGTGTTAGCTCCCATAAAACCACCCCAATAAGTTGATGACGTGGCCCACGTATGCGAGTTTGTTTCCGGCCAATGATCTTTGTCGAAGCCAGGGGCTTTTTCAAGAACATCCTTGTCCTGATGCAATATAAATCCCTGGCGGTTAGTGTCTACTTTCAATGCTTTGAATGGTACAGCAAAAAACTTTTCTCCGAGACCTAAAAATCCACCAAACTCCATAATAAGATATTCAATTGTGCCGTCATGAAGATTGAGCATAATGTCTTTTACGTTGCCAAGATACTGATCGTGATGGTTGTAAACTTTGTCACCAATCACGGTAGTGGCAGTAAGGAATTTGGAATGCGTGTTAGGATGTTTTCCGGTTTGATTTTCTCCGGTCAGGTTCTCTTTTTC
>JANYDR010000562.1 GCA_025363495.1 Cyclobacteriaceae bacterium
TCCTGATGGAAAAACAACATAACCGGGGTCAGGATGGTGCCGGGATCGCAAATATCAAAATTGATCAGGAGCCCGGATTCCGATATATCAGCAGGTATCGTTCGATGAAAAGTCAGCCCGTAGCAAGTCTTTTCAAAAAAATAGGAAAGAAATACAGAAAGGCCCAAAAAGAAGGAAAGGAAAAATTCCGGGATGAAAAGTGGCTGAAAAGGCACCTTTCTTTCAGTGGTGAGCTTTGGTTGGGACACCTCCGCTATGGCACCCACGGGTTCAATAGCATTGAAAATGTTCATCCATTTTTACGTCAGAATAACTGGCGTAGCCGAAACCTGGTTATGGCAGGTAACTTCAATATGACAAACGTGGATGAGCTTTTTGATATCCTCGTTAATCTTGGCCAGCATCCTAAAGAAAAAGTTGATACAGTAACTGTTATGGAGAAAATCGGCCACTTCCTCGACGAAGAAGTGCAGCTCCAATTTGAAAAATATAAGGACCAGTTCACTAATAAAGAAGTTTCCGACATCATTGAAAATGAGATAGACCTCGCTCATATGCTGAAGCGCGCCTGCAAAGATTTCGATGGTGGTTATACAATGGCAGGAATGATTGGTTCAGGTTCCGCATTTGTTGTGCGAGATCCTAATGGAATCAGACCAGCCTATTATTACGCCGATGATGAAGTGGTGGTGGTGGCATCTGAAAAGCCTGCTATTAAAACAGCATTTAATGTTGAATACAGTCAAATCAATGAAATAAAACCTGGTCACGCTCTCATTATTACAAAGAGCGGAGAATTTGCCCAGCATAGTATCGTTCCTGAAGGAGAGAAAAAATCCTGCAGCTTCGAGCGGATATATTTCTCAAGGGGAAATGATCCAGATATTTATCGCGAACGAAAAATGCTTGGGAAACTTTTAGTCCCTCAGGTATTAAAGGCGATCAACTTCGATTTAAAGAATACGATTTTCTCCTATATACCGAATACTGCTGAAACCGCTTTTTACGGAATGATGGCTGAGGTGGAGAATTATCTCATTCGTAAGCAAACCGACATCATTGTTGATGGAAAACCGTCTGTTGATTCTCTGGAAGATATTCTTGCGTTCCGTCCAAGAATAGAAAAGCTTGTTATCAAAGATGCCAAGCTACGCACTTTCATCGCTGATGATGATCATCGCGATGAGCTGGTAGCACATGTTTACGACACCACATACGAAGTAGTGAACCGAGACAAAGACACATTGGTTGTTATTGATGATTCTATTGTTCGGGGCACTACACTTGAAAAAAGTATTTTAAAATTACTGGACCGACTTGGCCCAAAGAAAATCGTGGTAGTTTCTTCCGCACCTCAGATACGTTTCCCTGATTGCTATGGTATTGACATGAGTCGCATGGGAGATTTCGTTGCTTTCCGCGCCGTTATTCAATTATTGAAAGAACATGGCAAGGACTACATGCTTGGCGAGGTTTACGAACAATGCCTTCAATCAGCAATAGACAAAGAACCGGTTAATCATGTCAAGAGACTTTATGACCAATTTACTTACGAGGAAATTTCTGATAAGATCTCTGAGATCGTAAAGCCTGCTGACATGAAAGCCGAACTGAAGGTTGTCTTCCAAACGGTAGAGGCTTTGCATAAAGGTATACCTCATCATTCCGGAGACTGGTATTTTACGGGGAACTATCCAACGCCTGGCGGTATGCTGGTGGCTAACAAATCATATGTTAACTACATGGAAGGCAGACTGGTAAGAGCCTACTAGGATACTAAGGCAAATAAAAATCGAAAGTAAGTCTGTTCATGCAATTAAAATGTCCTTTCGGGCATTTGTCAAAACCTATTTTAGAGCACGGCCTACAATCCAAATTATTGTTTTCGAGAATCGTAAACTTTGTCCGATACGGATACATGCCAAACCCTGGAATTGTGCTCCCCCAGATACTGAAGATCTCTTTCTTAAAGGCTGCAGCAATATGCATCAACCCTGTGTCGTGAGTAAAAACAAACCGGGCTTGCTTTACAAGGCTGGCAGATTGATTTAAATTGAATTTCCCGCAGGCGTTATATACAATTGCTTTCTTATTAAGCTCAAGTAGTACTTTTTCAGAAGTAATATCCTCTGAAGTTCTCTGAAAAAAATCTGCTACAGCCTGACCCGTTTCAGCATCTTCTTTTCCACCAAGCAAAACGATAGGGCGATTGATCTTATCGCATAACTCAATCATTCTCTTTAACGGAAGCTTTTTAGTTGCATGCTGCGCTCCTATAACATAGACTCCATAGCCCTTTCGAAAATCTAGCGGCAACCATTCCAGAGGAACTTCATCTCTTTCAGGAATAAAATAATCAAGTCCAAGCGCATCCATTTTCACTCCCAATGGTTTGACAGTCTCCATGTACCGATCAACAATATGAACGTTGGGAAGTTTATTTATTTTAAAATTCACCATCAGCCATTTTTCAATATTGAGTTTCTTGAAGCTCAAGGATTTTACACTCAGTGCCCTCTTGATCTGAAAAGTCCTGAGGTTATTATGGAGATCAATGATGTAATCAAATTTCTCCGCTTTCAATTCTTTGATCAAGTCCGGCAGGCTTTCATTCAGGTAATGCATTCGGTCAATGTATGGATTCATTTCAAGTAAATCTTTGAAATGATACTTCGTTACATAGTGAATACGGGCGTCTTCCAATTGCGTTTTAAGAGTACGTATTACAGGTGTGGTAAGTACTATATCGCCAATGGAAGAGAAGCGCAGAATAAGAACCTTCATTGTGTAAAATTGGGCAAGTTCAAATTTACCACTTTACCAAGAATACCCTTAGGAGGGGTAGGTTCATAGTTGATCTTTTAATCTATCTATTTAGTATTTTAGTCGCAATAATCTTTCATCCATGAACTATTGGCTATTAAAAACCGAACCGGAAACTTTTTCCTGGAATGACCTGCTGCGTGATAAGAAAGCCGGCTGGGATGGTGTTCGCAATTTTCAGGCCCGCAAAAACCTGAAAGAGATGAAAAAGGGAGATCAGGCCTTCATTTATCACACGGGTGACGAAAAAGCAATAATTGGTATTGCCACTGTCGTCCGGGAATCATACCCGGAAGCGAAAGACCCGGAATGGGTAGCCGTTGATCTTGCGCCGGAGAAGGCCTTGAAAAATCCCGTAACGCTGGCACGTGTTAAACAGGACAAAGCCCTTCAGCAAATGGTTTTGGTGAAGGCAGCGCGACTATCGGTACAGCCTGTCAAAAAAGAAGAATTTGAAAGAGTATTGGAGTTAAGTCTCAAACCTTGAATCTTAGAAATATTTTAGCGTGTTTGTTCTTAAGTCTTCTCACTCACAGTGTGTTGGCACAGCTTACTCAGGCCTTTCGATTTGAACAGGAAATTAAAAGTTCAGAAGAGGGTTTTACTGTTATCTCACTAAAAAAAGAAGGACTTGCATTGATTCGTGATACTAATCAGCATAGTCAAGGCAATAAAAAATGGCAGTTGGAAATCGTCGACACCACCCTTGCAAAAGTGTGGTCAACCGAATTGGACATTCAGAATAGATTAGTGTTGCTTGGCTATGAATACAACCAAAACTATTTATACCTTCTTTTCCGGGAGGATGCTGGTCAACGCAACAAACTTAAGCTATTTACGATTTCGCTATCTGATAAATCCATTGAAACTGACGAGATAAAATTCGAAGTTGACGTTAAGATTTCACATTTTACGATGAGTGGTAGCAGTGCAGTATTTGGCGGTTATATAAATAACGAACCGGTTGTTTTGTTGTACGATCGCACAAGCAATCAGCCAAAAGTCCTGCCAGGATTATTCGTCAGAGACATGTCCCTTCTCGATGTCCGTGCCAATCAAAATGAGAGCTTTAATATTCTGCTGGTAGAACAGGTGGGAAAGGAAAAAAGGACTCTCATTGTCCGCACATTTGACCACAATGGAAATTTGCTGATGGATGATTTAATTGAAATTGATCCAAAATTTTCCGTTCTCTCAGGGCTTACCAGCACATTGGAACGGGATGAATTAATCATTGTTGGAACTTATGCCGAAGGTCTCAGCCGGGAAGCACTAGGCTTCTTTTCTGTAGTAGTCGATCCGTTCCATGAACAATCGGTTTCTTACACTGATTTTAGTTCCCTCGAACATTTCCTGGATTATTTACCTCCCAGAAGAGCAGAAAAAATAAAATTAAAAGCTTCAAAACAAAGAGCCCTTGGCCTTTTACCAAACTATACGACGCATATCGTCCCTTTCAGAATTGAGGAAAGACCTGATGGGTTTTATCTTCTCGCAGAAGTCTACGAGCCATCGCACGTAAGCAGCACTTCTTATCCTTATTCAAACTCCTTGTACACCCCTGGATACTATAGTCCTTACAGCATGGGACCTTACAGCAATTCGAGTCCTTACTCCAACAGATATTATAATTCACCTTATGCAAACAGTAATTCTTCAAATCATTCGTCGGTACAAATGATTGAAACAGTAGTCGTGAAGCTTGGCGCAAATGGCAAGACAGTAAAAGGAGCCAGTATGAAGCTTAATAATATTCGACAATCCGAACTTGAGCAGGTTGGCGATTTTACTATCAGTAAGGACAGTATTTTTATTATGTATAAGAAAGATGCAGATATTTTCTATCAGCATGAAATTGGAGATCAGGACGAAAAAGTAGAACTCAATCAGTTAAAAGTGAAATTACAAGGCAAAAATGACGCACTGCAGCACGAAAACGAAAATGAGGGAACAATTCGTTTTTGGTATGATCGTCATTTTTATGTGTGGGGCTATCAAACAATTAAGGATGCGACACGAGAAGTGGATCAAACCCGGAAAGTCTTTTATGTTAATCGGATTAGTGTGGAGTAAAAGAATATTCTTTATTCTATCTCTTTTAGCGATTCTACCAGAACTTTCGGCTCAAATTATTCAGGCGGGAAGAGTAGAGCTTTCAATGAATGATGCAGACGCCGGAGAGAGATTCAAAGCCATCGGCCTTGATAAGAACGGTATAATGGTCTATCAGCGTCTGATCGGGAAAACCGAAGATCAACTTGAAATGACGAAACTAGATACCACCTTACATGAAGACTGGAAGGGTTACATCGGCGTTCCCAAAAATCTTGTTCTTGCCCATGTCCAGTACAACAAGGAAATACAGATATTATTTCTTCTTTTCAAACAGCAATATTATCTGGGTGGGGATTTTTTTATGGCATCTGTGCGTGTAGTCAATGGAAGTTTTGGTACGTACTTAATAAAAAATCTGATACCATTTAATCCGTCCGAATTTGTTATTACAGGACAAGCTGCCATGATCGGGGGATATTTTAATTACAGACCCCTCGTCCTGTATTATAACTTCGCACTTCAGCAATCGAAGATATTACCAGGTTTCTTTAATGAACAAGGAGAGCTTAATCAGTTAAAAGCCTATCCTGATGGAAGTCTAGATGTTGTAGTCTGTGCCCGTAACTATGAGAAAAAGAAATCTTTATGGATAAGAAATTATGATGCGATGGGTGAACTTGTAAAAACAACTGTTTTACAGCCTGACGAAAATAAAAATCTTCTCTTTGGACGTTCTGTCAAGCTATCCAATGGCGAGCAAATTGTGGCAGGGGTATACGGCCGATTTACGGATTATTCGCGAGGAATCTTTGTTGCCGGCATTAATACGGTGGGCGAATACGGAGTCCGCTACTATAATTTCAGTGAACTCAAGAATTTCTTTAGTTACATGAAGGCCAAAAGACAAAAGCGGATTAAAGATCGTATTGAGAGAAGGACCGTTCGTGGGAAGAAGATAAAATTTAATTATCGCTTTTTAATCCACGACATCCTTCCATATAAAGACCAATACATTATGACAGGAGAGGCTTTCTATCCTCACTATACTTATCCCAGTAGTTACAACTATGGCAGGTCCAGAGTTTATTATCCAACAGCTTCAGGCTTTGGACCAGGTATGAGAAATGACCTCGTCTTCGATGGTTATCAGTATACTCATGCTGTTGTGGTAGGTTTTGATAGCAACGGAAAAATTCAGTGGGACAACAGTTTCGAAATCAATGATGTCAAAACAATGCAACTTCAGCAATTCGTTGAGGTCAAACCTGAAAAAGACAGGATTGTTTTGATGTACCTGTTTGAAAACAAGCTGCGGTCAAAGATTATTCGCGATTCAGAAGTTCTTGAAGGAAAAACCCAGGATGCCATAAAGCCAAACACATTGGGGGAAAAAGTTGATATCAGAGGAATTGAAAGCGAGCAGTTGAACTATTGGTATGGAAACTATTTCTATGCGTTTGGGGTGCAAAAACTGATGCAAGGCCCGATCGCTGCGAGAAGGATCTTCTTTATAAACAAGCTAACGCACAATTAAAAAAACCGGCTTGGTCGCTAAATAACTGCTATATTTGCATTACGGCATGCAGAAAAAGCTCATTCTAGACTCCGATCTCCTCACAATCACCCTTGATCGTCTTTGCCAGGAATTAATAGAAAATCATGGGGACTTTGAGCATACTATTTTATTAGGACTTCAACCACGTGGAATTTTTCTGGCTGAATGGCTTCAGGAAAAACTTACAGTTGCCTGCAAAAAGGAGATACCGCTTGGATATTTAGATACAACTTTTCATCGCGATGATTTTAGAAGAAGAGAAATACCAGCCAGGGCCAGCGAAACCCGCGTGCCTTTCCTGATCGAGGGGAAAAAAGTTGTCCTTATCGACGATGTACTCTATACAGGACGTACTGTTCGCGCTGCACTTGATGCTATGATTGCCTTTGGCAGGCCGGAAAAAGTAGAACTTCTTGTGTTAATTGATCGAAAACATACACGCGAACTTCCAATATCTGCTGATTATGTCGGTAAGTATGTTAATACATTGGAGAGTCAACGGGTGTTAGTGGAACTTGATGGAGGACACAAGCATAATAAGATTTGGTTAATTAATAAAGATTGAAATTATGTTACGACTAAGTCAGCCGCACTTGCTGGGAATCAAGAACATTACGCGCGATGACATTGAACTTATTTTTGAAACCGCTGACAATTTTAAAGAAGTTATTAATCGTCCAATTAAAAAAGTGCCCTCACTTCGTGACGTCACTAT
>JANYDR010000572.1 GCA_025363495.1 Cyclobacteriaceae bacterium
AAGCAGGAAAAGGCCAGCGCCACTTATTGTCATTACTCCGCGGCCATCGCATGAAACGCATTTTGAAGAGAATGCTCGATCAGAATGAATTTCTATCCGATTACGGAATTCGTGCGCTTTCAAAAGAATATGAGGCAAACCCGTTTAAATTCTATGCGAATGGGCATGAGTTCAGTGTGAAATATACTCCAGGCGAAGGTGATACTTCCTTATTTGGGGGGAACTCCAACTGGCGCGGTCCCATCTGGTTCCCGGTCAATTATCTGCTTATCGAATCATTGCAACGGTTCCATCATTATTATGGGGATGATTTTAAGATTGAATATCCAACAGGCTCAGGACAAAAGAGAACCCTGAAAGAAATTGCCGCCGATATATCCAACCGTATGGTGAATATTTTCAGGAAGGATAAAGAAGGAAGGCGTCCGGTGTTTGGCCATTACGAAAAGCTCCAGAAAGATCCGAATTTTAGTAATTACATTCTCTTCAACGAATATTTTCATGGAGATAATGGAAGAGGCATCGGAGCAACGCATCAGACAGGGTGGACAGGGCTGGTGGCGAAGTTGATTCAACCTAAAAAGTAATTTACAGTTGGAAACAAATTGACAGTTGACAAAAAATCAGTTGACAACACGTTGTCAATTGTTAGCTTGTCACTGTCAATTTGAACACATCAGGTTAATCAAGATCAAATGATTCCTAAAAATCTAAACGATTTCAGTACATCGAGCACTCTTGAGTGGCTTGAAACAAACGGGCTCGGTGGTTATGCAAGTGGAACTGTTTCTGGCGCATGCACAAGAAGATATCATGGCTTGCTCGTCGCTTCTATGCATCCACCTGTTGAGAGAATGGTTTTGGTTTCAAAATTAGACGAGACGATCATCGTTGGAGATTCACGCTTCGAACTGAGCGCCAATCAATATCCCGATACAGTTCACCCACAAGGATACCAATATCTTACAAATTTTGAGAGAGCCCTATTTCCGGAATTTACTTACAAAGCCAGAGATGTTGAAATAAAGAAAACTATTGCAGGAATTCATGGGGAGAATACGACAATCATTCTTTACGAAGTAATCAACGCAAAAGAAGAATTCGCCCTGGAGTTGCTTCCTCTTTACGCCTGTCGCGATTTTCATAGTACTTCTCACGCTAATGATTCGATCAGTCCGCTATACCTTTTTAATGAAGGACTCTTTCAAACAAAAAACTACCAGGCATGTCCCGAAATATTCATATCTGTCCCCGGCTCAATATTTACCGAAAGTAAAAACTGGTATTACAATTTTCAATATGCCATTGAGCAGTATCGCGGACTTGAGCACCTAGAAGACCTCTACACGCATGGCAAGTTTACAGTATCATTAATAAAAGGAAGTAAACTTGGAATCATACTATCCACAGAAAATCCAACTGGAAAAAATGCATTCAAGCTTGTGGAGCAGGAGAGGAACAGAAGAGAAAAAGTCGTGGCACCATTTTCAAACAATGAAAATCTGAGACGACTTGCATTGGCAGCAGATCAGTTTATTGTGCAGCGCGGAGACTTAAAAACTGTCATTGCAGGTTATCATTGGTTTTCGGATTGGGGTCGCGATACAATGATCTCACTGCCGGGATTATGCCTGACGACGGGTCGTTATGATGATGCTAAGAATATTTTATTGGCTTTTAGTAATAGCGTGAGCGAAGGAATGCTTCCAAATCGCTTTTCGGATTATGGTGAAGCCCCTGAATACAATACCATTGACGCGACTTTATGGTTTTTCCATTCTATTCAACAATACTACCAGCATACAAAGGACCTGGAATTTATAAAATCGATCACGCCAATCCTGAAAGACATAATTGGATGGCACTATAAAGGAACACGCTACAATATTCATGTCGATCCGGCGGATGAATTGCTTTATGGCGGTCAGGATGGAGTACAACTTACCTGGATGGATGCCAAAGTTGGCAATTGGGTTGTGACTCAGCGAAAAGGAAAACCCGTGGAGACCAATGCACTTTGGTATAACGCCTTATGCACAATGAAATATTTGTTGGAGGAAACCGGCATAACCACCGACTCGGGGGATTATCAGGCTAAAGCCGGGCGCGTGCTGGAGAGTTTCAACAAAAAATTCTGGAACGAAAAATCAGGATACCTTTATGACTACATCGATGGTGATTATAAAGATGAATCCATTCGCCCTAATCAGATCTATGCCATAAGTCTTCCTTTCCCTTTATTGGCAAAAGATCGAGCAAAAAAGGTCCTTGATGTTGTGGCCAAACATTTATTCACGCCCAAAGGCTTGCGAAGTCTTAATCCCGAACATCCGGATTACAAGCCTGTCTATGGAGGCGACCCATGGCATCGGGACGGTGCTTATCATCAGGGTACCGTTTGGAGTTTCTTGATGGGACCTTATATCGATGCGCTTCTTCAGGTAAAAGGAAATTCTGGAAAAGAAGAAGCCACTAAAATTCTCAATACATTTATTACTCACCTCGACGAAGCATGTGTTGGCAGTGTGTCAGAAATTTTTGATGCACAGGCACCTCATACGCCGCGTGGATGTGTGGCGCAGGCGTGGGGAGTGGCGGAGGTGTTGAGAGTGAGGGCAGCAATCTCTACTTAACCCCCTTCTCCGGGTCCCATGACTTCTGAAGTTTCCTCACAAAAATAATCTGCCCGGTATGATAGGCATTGTGTGTGCTGATGTTGGAAACATTTTCAGCCATTGATTTAAGTTTAGTTTCGTCAGCTGATTCGACTATTTTTTCAATGTCAGTTAGCACCTGATCCAGCTTTGCTACTGTCTGCGTCCATGTGTTCTTATCAAACGCCGTGAAAGTCTCTTCATTATTTCCGCTGAAGTTCGTCTCCTTGTTGCCTTTGAAAACTTCTAACTGCCGCTGATTCCAGAAAAGCAAGTGAAAAGCGAGTTGTCCGACCGAGTGATTTCCACTGTTGTCTTTCCACATGGCCTGTTCTGCAGTAACGCCTTCGAGAGCAATGTTAACAGGCACGAACCAATTCTTTTTGTTGTGAGTAGTTTTGAGTTGTTCGAGAAGAACAGATTTGAGTGTCTGAGCATATAGTACCTGGCTAGCTCCAATGAATATCGTCAGGAATGAAATGATTGTAAGAATTTTTTTCATGAGTTTTAGAATTAGAATAACGAAGATACTACTTGAGAATGGTTTGGTAATCGCTCATTCTTCGGTATACGAAAGCAGTATTAAATCCCATGGTCCCTTCAAATTTTGCTGAAATGGCTGATTTGTGGCCAATTATTTAGCCTAAATAAAATAGGATTAATGATTCCTCACCCCCATTTCATTGTGAATAAGTGCCGAATAATAGCGTTGTAAAAATGCTTTATAGTAAGGGATAGCTTTGGCACTTAAGGTATCTTCCGCCTTTCCGTAAAGATTATTCTGGCAGAGGCTATCTATCCTCAGGTCGTATATGTCTGAGACCTTTTGAAGGTTCGCCCTTCCAAGACAATCGTTCATAATCCATTTTGAGTAGCCATTCAGGTGATTCACTACGATCCTATTTGAAGTCTCTTTGAAGATACTATTCCCAAAAGAAAAAAAAGACTTCTCATAACCTAAATAATCCATAACAGAAGGAAGAATATCTATTTGCTGAGCAATTTCTTTAGTGCTGCCAAAAAGCTTATCATCTCCCGGAGCAAAGAAGATTATTGGTATTTTATAAAAGCCATAATTACCGTGATCTGATTCTACTTCAGTCATCAAAGCGCAATGGTCTGCCGTTATCACGAACAAGGTATTTGAATACCAGGGCTGTCTTGAAGCTGTCTCAAAGAATTTCTTTAAAGCCATATCAGTATAGGCAATACATTGCTGAACTGGCAGTGGACCTTTCGGCAGAATATTTTTATACTGATCAGGAACTCTGAAAGGATCGTGAGAGGTAAGTGTTAGCACAGACGAAAAGAATGGCTGTTTCATTTCACTCATGCTTTTAGCAAAGTATTGAAGATATGGCTCGTCCCAGATGCCCCAATTACCATCATAGTCTTTTTCGTTATCATATTCTGTGCGTCCGTAATAATGATCATATCCGGCGTTGGAAGAAAATAAATCAAAACTCATTGTACCATTGGTTCCTCCATGGTAAAAGGCGGATTCGTACCCTTTCTCTTTTAGCAGGTTCGGCATTGTCGTTATTCTATCCGTTCCATACATGGATGTTGTTATTGGCTCATCCATCAATGAGGGGATTCCTGCTATCACTGCCGGTACGCCTTCGGCGGAATGAAGAGCATTTGCATAACCTTGCCGGCAAACAAAAGATTTGGTCATCAGACTATCTAAAAAAGGTGTAAAACTAGTACGGTTACCAAGTCCGGTAAAATGCTTCGAAAAGCTTTCAAGCATTATAACAACCACATTTTTTGGAGTGAAAGTCTTACCGCCATACTGTTTTACCGGGTTGTTATACGAGTCTAACTCCTTCTCAGAATAATAATGAAGCTCTTCAAGCTCCTTGTTGGAAAGCGAATGAATAATGGTGAAGGGAGTGTTTAACACCAATGGTGCAAAACCACTTTCTGTAACCAGACCAGCGTGACTGCTACTCAAAGGTGTTGGCTGAAATCCACCGCGGATACCTACAACGCACAAGCCTGCTACAAGAGTTAAAAGCATGATTCTTCTTACAAGGCCATAGCCGAAAGAAGAATTGTTAGTTGCCAGAGGCGTTTGCTGAACAATCCTTGAATTTATTTTAACCAGGCAAATAACAAATATCAAAAAGCTAATCGACACATACCAATATTCAACTATGAACCTAGGCAGCATCAAAAGAAAGTCACCTTTCCTGTTGATCATATCCAGCACATCGGCCGTAGCACGTTTCAGAGTGAACGAGTAATAGGCCCAATCACTTAATTCAAAAGCGAAAGCAATACTATTGATAGTTATAAAAAGTATTTGAAGAAATCTATTCCAGCGAAGAGAGGGATTGATTGGGTAGGGGGAAAATAAAAGAATTATATACGGAGCATTGATTAATAGGATTGTCGAAATATCAAACCTGAGCGCATAAAATGAAATACTTATAAATTCAACCACTCGTAATTCCGCAAAATGATCGAGATTGAATAACAAAAAGCAGCATCTGCATATAGAATAGCACCCCAGCAATAACAATACTTGTAATAAGAATCTTCTGATGGTGGGTGATAATTCGCGCATTAAAGCCTGGTAGATGTGCGAATTAACTAATTGTAAGGGAATATTGAAATGATTATTTATAGCCACAATGATTTCAACCACGAAGTCACTAAGACACTAAGAAGGCACAAATAAATATAGGGTCTTCTCGAATGACCACTAAACAGTCTTTAAATCAATCACTTAAGATTGATTTAACTCGTTGATAATTTGAATTTGCTATTCACTTCTCAAAGAAAGCACCGGATTCGCCAGCGCGGCTTTTATAGCATGGTAACTAATTGTCAACGCAACTACTACCAACACCAAAAGGAAACTGATTACATAGGTGACGAAATCAATATGGGTATGAAATGTAAAATTGCTCAGCCACTCGTTGATGAAATAATAGGAAACCGGTACCGCCAACACAAAACCTATTACCAGTAACCAAATGAAATCTGAATAAATCAATCCCAAAATACCCGACATGCTCGCCCCTACTACTTTCCGAATTCCTATCTCCTTTACTTTTCTTCGCACCACAAATAATACAAGTCCGTAAACTCCGAGACAAGAAATTAAAATTGCAATCAATGAAAAGCTTTGAATGATCTTGCCAAAATTTTGAAAATTCGAATATTGCTGGTCCAGCTGCACATCGAGAAAGTTGAATTGAAATGACTTCTCCGGAAACAGAAGATTCCATTCCCCTTTTATTGCATCGATGGTGGAGGCTACGTTATCATTGTCAAATTTTACATTGAGCGTACTCCATTGATTGGGGTCGATCTCAATGATTACAGCCGAAATAGCAGTAGTCAATGACACCATGTTGAAATCTTTTACAACTCCTATCACTCTCCCCTTCTTGCCCTCCCTATCAAGGGTTTTGCCAATAGCCTGCTCCGGAGTTCCCCATTTAAACTCTCTTACTGCTGTTTCATTCACAATAAATCCTTCCTTTTCATCAGTACCATACTCCTTACTGAAGGCACGGCCCGTCTTCATTTCCATTCCGAAGGTTTCAATAAAATCAAAATCAACGGAAAGATCAGCAATAAAAAGGTTGTCCTCTTTCGTAAAACCTTCCGGGATCGCACCGCGGTAAATTGTCCCAAGACCGGGAGTCCCCGAGGAAGTTGTCGTCTTCTTAACTCCAGCCTTTGCTTCAATTCTGTCGCGGAATGTCTGAAGACGCGTGCGGAATGTGCTGTCTGCGCGTGTAAAAATTGCGTTGAGATTTTGACTATTTAGCGGAATATTAATGATCTGCTCTTTCTGAAAACCCAATGGTTTGTCTTGCAGAAACTCCAGTTGTTTTACCAACATCATTGAACCTGATAATAGCATGCATGCAATCATTAATTGAAATACAACCAACGACTTGCGCAACAAATGATTGCCTGACAACGCATCTCCACCCCCGCCCTTTATAGAGGATATGGAATTGAACTGGGAAACGAAATAAGCCGGATATCCTCCAGCCAAGAGGGTAATGACAACCGGTAAGATTAACGATGACAGAAGTAATTGAGCATCCACAACATCGGCAAACATCAATTGTTTATTCGTAAACTGATTGAGCAAAGGAAGAGTTAAATAAAAAACAGCGTACGACAGCACGGCTGATACCAGGCAAAATAAAAAGCTTTCAGACAGGAATTGGATGATTAGTTGACTTTTTGCAGACCCCAGAATTTTACGAATACCAATTTCTTTTATTCGCGTAAACGACTGAGCCGTTGAAAGATTAATATAATTGATGGCGGCAATTAACAATGTCAAAACTCCAACAGCAATAAATATAAAAATAGTTGACATTGAATTAGTTGCTGTAGGCTCCAACTGAAGTGTGGATTTCAAATGAATATCCGTGAGCGGCATGAGAGTAAATATCTGACCTATCAATCTGTCAGGTGGTGAATATTTTTTCAGAAACGCCGGCATATTTTTATCAATACCCTCCGGCGAAGTTCCTGGCCTCAGCAACACATAAGTATAGGAATGGCTTATAACAAAATTTGTTTCAAGATTTCTCCTCATTCGATCAGCCGCCTCATCATTCTCCATGTCAAACATATTGTCATAGGGAACAAGCATATGAAAACGCAGGTGGGAGTTTTCAGGAAAATCTTTCACAACACCTCCGACTTTGAAAGAATTTTTTCCACCAAAAATCAGAGCCTCACCCAAAGGGCTTTTATCACCAAAATATTTTGTCGCCATCTCATCAATGATCAATATCGTGAATGGCTCCTTGAGTGCTCTTATAGAGTTACCGGATATAAACTCAAATGAAAACATTTTCATTATTGAGGAGTCAGCAAAAAAAACACCTGTCTCTTCAAATGACGCGGCATCCTGCCCTTCTCCCCGTGAGATGCTTACATTTCGATTGTACATGCGTGCCGCCTCTTCTACTTCTGGAAAAAAATCCTTCATAAAAGGAGCAATTGGCGGAGGTGTTTGAGCCAGCTTCAATCCATTGGGAACAGTATAGCTAAGCCGGTATAACCTGTCTCCTTTCTCCTGAAACCTATCGTAATTCAGTTCGCTTCGCACATATGTGATAATCAACAGTGCAAGTGCCAGTCCGGACGTAAGGCCAATGAAATTGATCAAAGAGTAGGCTTTGTTCTTCAGAATGGTGCGGGCGGCTGTTTTGAAAAAATTTCTGAGCATAGAGCGGATTATAGTAGTAAATGCGTTTACTGAAAAAGTCCTTATCAGGTTACACGTTTTAGATGGAATTGAATTTTAAAAATTATAAAGGGTATTAAATAATCCATATTGGAGTATTTTTTCGAGCATGGATTCCAGGACCCTGTTAGGGTAAAACTATATTTCCAACTTTAAGCTAAAATAAAAAAACCTTCGCCAGTAGAGTAGAGAAAAGGAACAAGCGGTAAAGAGCTTACGCCACATTTGCTGACCTTGTTTCCTTTTCCCCCTCTTCAATCCATACCTGCAGTTTTCCCGCATACGGCTTTCCTACTAGAATTCATAACAGACATTCA
>JANYDR010000578.1 GCA_025363495.1 Cyclobacteriaceae bacterium
CTTTCAGGTAATAATATACCAGCTACTTCCAATGTTAAATTTTCTTTTAAGGCTACTTCTTCTGTTAATCGTTTGGTAATGATCCAGCGATTTGGTTTTACCAAATTGATCAGGTCGTTTGATAGCTTAGACTTCAGATAAATTAATTTTGAAGAGGTTGCTGGAATTTCATCATCACAAAGCCAGATGGTCCAATCTGCAGTTTTGATACCAGATGATTTATTGAGAATTGTTTCTTCAATCGTCAGATTAACTGGAAAAGATTTGCTTATTGCCTCCAAAACGGCTTTCATTATTTTCTGATCATATATATGATTTTTGTCGCTGATAAGATTGATGGTAATAGTTTCCATCGGTGATGATTCCATAAAACTTCCCTTCTTACTTACTTTCTCACTAGTAAAATATGTTTCATTCTCGTTTGTATGACCTGTTCGCACATTGAGACTATCGTTACTCACTTGAATTACTTGTAGCGGATAATCCAAATCCCCACTTGACTGGCTGATCCAGCGGACATTAGGTGGCAGTGACTTACGAATGCCTCTGAAACTGCTTGCATTGTTTTGAGCAAAGACAACGATTTCGGACGGATTGACTGTTCTGAGTTGCTCAATGATTTGCCAGTAACTTTTCACTTTTGTTACTGAAACGCTATCCCGGAACAACGGAAAACCATCTGCCAGCCATCGCGATTCATAACCTTCGTCATTGAGGCTGTCAAGCATTGATATTAAATGAGATTGATTTTCCAATCCTTTCTCTATTAATACCCATCGCTTCTCGCCATGCGAATCCCAATGCAAGCCACTCAGGAGTAAACTAAGCACTGTTATTAATAGGCAGCGAAGAGTAAGAAGAAGGACTTCGTTTAATCTGATACCTCTGAATTGTTGAGTGCTTGTCTCTTGCAAATGTCTCAAACTTCCCAACCGGATTACTTTCCCTTCTTTCCGGCTGAGCAAATGAATCCCGATGGGGATCGACAACCCGGCTAACGTCCAGAGAAATAAAGGATTTGAGAATTGCATTACCGGATAAGGCTTTTGCGGACTGTTAAAAAATTTCGCAATGTTGTCTCTACAGGTTCATTGATATAAATGAGACTGTAATTTATCTGCTTCTCAAGCATCCACCCACGTGAGACCTGAAGCCATTCTTTGACACGGTTTGAGTAATCTTTTTGCTGTGTTATGGTGTCTGCCTTTGTACGGGTCCCGTTTTCAAGGTCCTCGAAGGTGAACGAACCATTGAAATCAAATTCCGTTTCATGATGACCCATGAGATGAAAAACCAAGACTTCGTTGCGGGGAGTTTTCAGTCGCGAGATAAATTTTTGAAGATCTTCTGCATCATCATACATATCGGTAATAAAAATGATCATCTCTTTGCCATGATGATCGAACAACTGTTCTACACCCTTATAGTCCCAGGTTCCCTCACCCTTAAGTTGTACAAGTTCATTTAAGAACCTTATAAATTGCTGTTGTTCAAAACGAGGCTGAACTACTTTGATATCTTTATCATTTACCGCATACAAGCCAATAGTATCACTTTGTTTTCTTGCGAGATACGCAAGAGCGGCCGTCATCACTTTCGCATATTGAATCTTGCTGATCCCGTCTTCGCTATACGACATGGAATGACTTGCGTCAAGCATAAATTTTACAGTGATATTAGTTTCAATGTCTGCCTGTTTGATATAATAACGTTCCGCCTTGGCAAAGATCTTCCAATCGAGTTGTCTCAGATCATCTCCGGGCTGATAACTTCTGTATTGACTGAATTCCTGACCTGCACCTACCGACTGACTTTTATTGCTGCCGCTCATGAAGCCCTCAACGATGACGCGCGCTACCAGTTCAAGACCGCTGATGGTGTTGAGTATTTCTGGTTTGAGGAGTTCTTTGATTTTGGCGTTCAAGGGAGGTTAATATATGTTTTAAAATTTCGGACCAGGGCAGTTTCGTTGCAGTCGTTCGCCGCAGAGGCGCAGAGGCGCGGAGACGCAAAGAACCGAAGAGG
>JANYDR010000607.1 GCA_025363495.1 Cyclobacteriaceae bacterium
AATCTTCAATTGGGTTTTGATATGGATATCCGTGATTATGGTATTGGAGCTCAGATACTTCATGATTTGGGAATCTCCAAGTTGAAGCTTATTACAAATAATCCAAAGAAACGCGTGGGCCTCATGGGGTATGGTCTGGAAATTGTGGAAAATGTTCCAATCGAAACGATCCCAAATAAACACAATGTGCGATACCTCAGAACAAAGCGTGATAAATTGGGTCACACTATTCTAAAAAATCTATGAGGATTGGTTTAGTAATTGGTTTTCTGTTATCAGTAAATATTGCTTTGGCTCAGAAGTTTCCGTCTGAATTCTGGCATGATGGGAAAATTGTACTGGAAGCTGGCGACACACTTCGGGGAAATATCAAGTACGATCTGCAAAGCGATTTGCTGCAATTTGAAAAGAATAACAAGCTCGAATCCTACACGGCCCGTAAAGTATTGTTCTTTGAGATTTTTGATAAAACAGTGAAGCGTTATCGTCAGTTTTATTCCCTTCCTTATTCATCTACTGGTGGCTACAAAGCCCCTGTTTTTTTTGAATTGCTCACGGAGGGAAAAATTACGCTGCTTTGTCGCGAGGCAATTGAATACAGAAGTTCTCCAAGTTCGTTTAGTTATTATGGCTCGACCAATCGACTTGTGTTGGTTTTTCATTTTTTCATACTGAAAGACAATGGTAGCATTGAGTCATTTACAGGAAAGAAAAACGATCTGATTTATCTTATGGGAAACAAGGGGGATCAGGTGGAGAAATATATGAAAACCAACAAGATCAAGCTTGATAATAAGTATCAATTTGCCTCCGCCGTTGAGTACTACAATTCTCTTTATAAATAATTATGTCCAAGCCACTGATTTTAGTTATTAACGACGATGGTATCACATCGCCAGGTATTCGCAATTTGGTAACGGTGATGAAAGAATTGGGAGATGTGCTGGTAGTAGCGCCTAACCGTCCTCAATCAGGTATGGGGCATGCCATCACAGTCGGTGATACACTTCGCTTAAAAGAATCAACTCTTTTTGAAGGAGTGCGTGCTTTTGAATGTTCTGGAACGCCAGCAGATTGTGTGAAGATGGCGAGGCACTATGTGTTGAAAGATAAGCGGCAACCTGATGTAGTGGTCAGTGGAGTAAACCATGGAAGCAATACGTCAATCAGTGTTTTGTATTCCGGTACAATGTCAGCGGCGATCGAGGCAGCAATCGAAGGAACTCCGGCGATCGGGTTTTCGCTGTGTGATTATGGCAATGACGCTGATTTTTCTCATACCCTCGAATACATAAAAAAGATCACGCAGCAGGTACTGACGAAAGATCTTCCCAAAGGTGTGGCGCTTAATGTGAACTTTCCGGCAAAGAAAAAAGAAGCACTTAAAGGTATTCGCATTTGCCGGCAAGCGAATGCAAAATGGGTTGAAGAGTTTGATGAGCGCAAAGATCCAAATGGACGTAATTATTTCTGGATGACGGGAAACTTTGTGAATTTTGATAAAGGCGAGGATAACGATGAGTGGGCTATTGCCAATAATTATGTGTCAGTGGTTCCCTGTCAATTTGATCTGACGGCACATCACGCAATACCAATACTTAATGATGACTGGAAAATATTGGGGTGATTTATTTCAATAAATAATTAAGTCAAAGATTCCAGATAACAAGTTTTTGGTTACAGATTCTAAGACCAAACTAGGGTAAATCTATATTTCTAACTTAATATCGATCGAGCCCAACTCACCCTAACCTTTAAAGCTTATCACAATTATTTTCTCTTTGTTCTTTTTTTCCTTGATGCAAAAAAGAACCAAAAAAGATCAAGGCGGAAAAAAGCCTGCCTGGTCAGGTAGGCAGGCTTCCCCGCTCGGTGCCATCACACCACCTCGCTTTTCCGCCCGGCCACCGCTCCTCGTAGACCCCTTGAAAAGCTTCAATTGATATGAAGTCTCGAAATCCCGGTTATTGAAGGATATCTAATCTAATAATGAAGTTAGAGATCTTATTTTCGTGGATATCATTACTTCAAATCAGTGTTAGAATTCGAATCATCCCGTCTAAACCATAAATACCCTCTTTCAAGGTATATTCGTAAAAAGAATATTACCTTAAGTTGAAAAGCAATTAATCTCTGTTTACAATTGCAAATTCAGCTTCAGTCAGTATTTTAATCATTTGAATTCTGGTATGAAGTTTTACGCAATACTTTTCTTTTCTCTTATTACGTTCTTAACTTCTGGTCAAACCGCCCGGATAAGCGGACGCATACTGGATGCGGAAACGAACGAACCCCTTTCGTTTGCCAACATATTCGTAAATCGCACCACTCTTGGTACTGCTGCTGATGAAAAAGGCATTTTTCAACTGAATAATATTCCTGTGGGTCAGGTTGAAGTAATATTCTCTTTTGTAGGATATCAGACGTATCAGATGAAGGTTTTTTTGATCGATAACCAATCTCTTGAGATAACGGCGAAGTTGCTCCAGGACAAAGTATTGCTACAGACCGTTTCCGTACAGGGAACACGTGATGACGAGTGGGAAGGCCGACTAAAAAAATTCTCAGCGTTTTTTTTGGGTGAAACCAAAGGGGCGCTTTCATGTAAAATCTTGAATCCCTGGGTACTTGATTTTAAGGAGGGGGTGGCGGGCACTAATAATGTTCTGTTCGCAGAAGCATCCGAACCGATTAGGGTTGAGAATCTTTATCTGGGGTATAACATTTCATATTTTTTGAAACGGTTCACTGTCAATGCTGAAACGCTGGTGATCCAGGGCAATGTACGCTTTGAAGAAATACAGACAACGGACCTCAAGCTTGCGAAGAGGTGGGAAGAAAATCGATTACGTGCCTATAATGAATCCCCAAGACATTTGTTTTATTCTATATTGAAACATAGGTTGACGGCCGAGGGATTTCGCCTCTACTACGATAAACCTGGCTTTGCAAATAGCATGATAAAGTCAGAATCATTTTCAAGGGAGTTGGGTAAATCAGTAGAAGAACTCGATTCGTCCCAAATTGAAATCACACTGGGGCAGCGACCGGGTGAATTACGGCTTGGGCTCAAAAAGAGAGTTGAGGTTCATTATTTGAAAGGTAAGATTCGTTTACGCACGTATCACGACGTGAATTTTCCTGTGTCATGGATTGATTTGAAGTATGGAACCATAAACGTTGACTCAAGAGGTAACCCGTTGGATCCTGAAAACATGATTACAGATGGGCAAATGAACCTTGCAAGAGTTTCAGAACTACTGCCATACGATTACGAGCCTTTTCATGCGGTTAAAGTGTTGCAAAAATCGGATACTATAACAACGTCACGTTGGAAAGAACTTCAGGAACAGGTTTATATCACAACGGATAAGCCATACTATTACCCTGGTGAAATGATTTGGCTTAAAGGATTTATTCACTATAGCAATCCGTCGAAGATGGATACGCTTAGCAGAGTGTTGCATGT
>JANYDR010000611.1 GCA_025363495.1 Cyclobacteriaceae bacterium
TCCCTTCCTCTATGCCGGAGAGTGGGACATACGGGAAAATCATTTACAGACAATTCATGTTGTGCGCGGCGGTAAAGTTGTCTGGTCGTATGGTATTCCAATTAAAGATTCCGCAAAAAATGAAATACAAGAATTGGGTGATGCCTTTATGCTAGCCAACGGCAATATTCTTTTTTCGCGTAAGGTCGGGGCCAGCGAGATCACACCGGATAAAAAAATCATCTGGAATTATGAAGCACCACCAAAGGCAGAAATTCATACTACTCAGCCAGTAGGCAAAGATCGGGTGATGATCATGCAGAATGGAAATCCTGCGAAAATAATGATCATTAATAAGATCACTGGTAAAGTTGAAAAGGAACTAATCATTCCAACCGAACGACCTGATAGTCCGCATGGACAATTTCGTCATGTGCGAATGACGAAGGCAGGTACTTTTCTCGTTCCTCATATGTCAGGTCGTGTTGTTGAATATGATGAGACAGGAAAAGAAATATGGTCTTACAATACTCCTTCCCCCTGGGCTGCCGTCCGATTAAAAAATGGTAACACATTAATCAGTGGCGATGGAGGCGGCTACGCGCGCGAAGTGAATGCTAAAGGTGAAATTGTATGGGAGTTTACACAGAAAGATGTGCCCGATATTAAAATTTTTAACGTTCAGGAAGTAAGTCGTTTGGCCAATGGAAATACAATCATCTGCAACTGGTGTGCCGGTGGGCTAAAAAATCCGAGCGACTGGCCCACGTCAGTACAAGTACTCGAGGTAACACCTGACAAGAAAGTTGTTTGGGCATTGGGTTCATGGAAAGCCCCTGCTGATTTGGGGCCGGCGTCATCACTTCAATTATTGGATGAGCCTGGCGTTGTGGAGAATGGAGATTTGCAGAGGTGATACGAATGCAAAGTAACTGGTGGTTGGTAAGCGGTAGTTCGCACTTTGTGTTAAAGGGTCTACATATCCAATCAGCTGGGCTCTACCGTGTACCGCCCCTTAGAATTTTCCCATATCCTGCATTCTTTTCTTTGCATACTCTTTGGCACGACGAATGGTATCATCGGATTGAAGATATTTCTCGTAATAGGTAAGAGCGGTGGCCTTGTCTTTATAATAAATGTCATAGGTGCGGGCCAGATGATAAAGCAAGATACCTTCCTTTGAATAATTGTATGCTGCCCGGTAGGCTTTGATAGCACCATTATAATCTCCCATTTCCTCGTAACTCTGTCCTATCTGAGAGTAGTACGTAGATGTATTTTCGGAGATTGATTTCTGAGCCGCCAACTTAAAGAAGTTTATCGACGAAGGAACATCTCCTAGTTCGCGGGAAGCGACACCCATATAATAATAGATCCACTCACTTTCGTAGCGGCTCATCATCATGAAATTCATGCACGTCACTACCTTCTTGTAATCAGCAAGATGAAAGTAGCTCACGCCCAGAAGCCGTGCATGGACCGCTAGAGTATCTGATTTCTCCAAGAGATTGTTGACTGTTATAATAACGGATTCGTATTTTTTTTGCTCTAATGCTGCTTTTGCTTTCAATAATAGCAATGGCTTATATTGGCCATCCACCGCAAGGGCTAAGTTTACAACACTGTCAACGCCTTCATACTCTTCCAGATCCATTAGAATGGTTCCAAGTGACAAAGATGCTTCTGTGTCTGCGGGATTAAGATTCAGCGCTTTCTTATAGAGAAGTTTGGCAGTCGTCATATCGTCCATACGCGATGCCATGTGCCCCGCCTGCTTGCAATAGTAGCTATTGGTTGAGTCTATACTCATCAACCTACTAAAGCTTAATAATGCTTTTCCGAAATCGCCATCACGGGAATATAATTGTCCAAGTTGATTTAATGCCGTGATATTCTTAGAATCCATCATTAAAACCCGTTCGTAAGGGCGAACTGCCAGTCCGGATGCCCCAAGCCGGAAGTGGCACTGACCAATGCGAAGAAGGACATCCTGATCCAGACTATCTCCTTTTGATAAAACGTCAAGTGCTTTTGCAAATTTGTAGTTAGCCATCAGCGAGTCTGCCCGCATGATTAAGCTGTCTTGCGCTGTAGCCGAAACTGCTATCAACAAGGATAATATGAATATGGTATGTTTCATATGTAGAGTTTTTGGTGGATCAGAATTCGTACATTACTTAACTATAGCTACCGAACCACCAACCTCCAATACCCCTACTCATACTTCAATGCCTTTACTGGATTCGCCAAGCTCACTTTTAATGAATGATGCAAGATTGCCAGAAGTGCAATTGTCACCGCTCCCACACCGGTAAGTAAGAATATCCAAACTGATATACTGGTATGATAAGCAAAATTCTGAAGCCACTTTTCCATAAAATAATAGGCCACCGGCCATCCAATCAGATTCGCGATCAATACTAGCTTGATGAAGTCGATCGACAAGACCTGAATCAGTCGTGTAGTCGACGCGCCAACGACTTTTCTGATTCCGATCTCTTTTGTTCTTCTCTTTGTCATGAATGCAGTAAGGCCAAAGAGGCCCAGTCCACCAAGAAGTATTGATAAGAGAGAGAATGAAACAAATATTTTCAGGAAGCGATCTTCGGCTGTGTAGTTTTTTTGAATCTCATCATCCATAAATTCAAACTGGAAAGGAAGATCCGGGGCCATCTTCTTCCATACTCCTTCCAGGAACTGAATTGTTTCACGCGGCCTTCCATTGGCAATTCTAACTTGCATCCAGAGATATCCTTCAGTACTTTCGGATACCAAAGAAAATACCATGGGACCAACAGCGGAGTGAAGAGAAGCAAAATGGGAATCTTTCACTACCCCAATAATAGTGGCGTCTTTTTCAAACCACTTCGAGCCAGTAAATGTATAACCAAATAGTCGCGAGCCCACTGGCTTTTCCCTCTTCAGAAATTTAGCAGCGGATTCGTTAATGATATATGATTTCTTTAGATCGGATGGGAAATCTTTGGAAAAAGAACGACCATCCGACATGCTGGCTCCCATGCTTTCAAAAAAATCATAAGAGACAGCCAGCGAGGGAATCGTAATCTGATCTTTTTCTCCCTCTATTTTATAGGGCCTCCATCCGGCTATACCGTGCGTCACCTTGTTACTCGTCGCTGATACCGCAAGTACGCTGGCATTTCTCTTCATTTCATCTTTCATGACTTCATACTTATCAGCGATGTCTTGTGATTGAAACGGGATCATTACAAGGTGTTCGGGATCAACCCCCAGATCTTTATTTCTGATGAACCTGATTTGTTCTATTACGATGAGTGTTGATGCAATAAACGCAATGGAAATCGTGAACTGAAATGTTATTAAGAAGCTTCTGAAGTATGATTTGCTTTTAAGGGATAACTTGCCTGAAAGTACGCTAACTGTCCCCATCTTCAGTAGTGTCAACGCAGGAAAGCTCCCGGCAATTAATCCTATGATCACGATCAGTCCAGCCAATCCTAAACCAATACCCAAATTGCTTAATAAATTGATCTCCAGGGATTTTCCGCTGACCAGGTTGAAAAACGGCATTGCCAAAATTGCAATAATCACTGCCAGCACTGCACTGATGCAAACCACTAGTAATGATTCCGTCTGGAATTGAGCGAGCTGCATCCGTGTGGTGGAACCGAATATTCGTTTCATGCTCACCTCCTTGATTCTTTGAAGCGAACCTGCCATTGAGAGATTGATGTAATTGATACACGCTAATATGAGGATAATGAGGGCGGCTGTTGAGAAAATGTAGACCGTGGTTTCACTTCCATTCGCCTCTATTTCTCCCTTATTCAAGTTGGACTTTAAATGAATTGAAGTCACTTGCTGTAAAAATAATGTAGGATGCTTGTCCTGTCCCCATTGCTTTTTGACCAGCTCGTTAATAGCGCCTTCTGCTTCGCTCCTATTCAAGTCTTTCCCCGCTTTAAAATAGGTGTACATGTTTGTACCTGAATAATTGTGAAGGACCCAGTCCGGGAACCACTGAACGACACCTGACATTGGGAAAATGATCTTGCAGGTGAAATGCGAGTTGGGCGGGAATGGCTTCATCACCCCGGAAACTTTAAACAGCTTGCCATTCAGCTCAACGGATTTCCCCATTGGGTCTTCCCTTCCAAAGTACTTCTCACCTGTACTTTGATCGAGTACGAGACTGCTCGGATCGTCCAATGCCGTAGCAGGATCTCCAGTAACAAATGGCAATGAAAAAATATCGAAGAATGTAGAGTCGGCATAAACAATATAATCCTGCATGTACTTGTCCTTACCATTGATGGTGATCATTTCATATTGAAAATCTACTCTCACCATTTCATCAACTCCTTTCAGCTTCCCATCTATTAGAGGGAGTAATGTTTAAGAGGAGCTTGCAGAGGTAATTGGATTTTCACCACCCTGATAGTAGTTCCCGGCAATTCTGTAAAGCCTGTCACTATCCTTGAAATGTTTGTCATAGCTTAACTCATCCTTTACATATAAAGTAATAAGGATACACGCGGCGAGGCTTACCGAAAGACCTATTAGATTGATTGCTGTGTACAGCCTGTTCTTAACCAAGTTCCTTTTGGCAATTTTTAGATTCGTGGTTAGCATAAATATGTTGGTTCGGCGTTTTAGCGCTTGTTTAACAATTAATCTGAATGGGATTACGCTAACGATATCGGACAGGAATTTAGCATTTGCATGAACCCTTCCCTGCTTCAGGCGATGTTCATATAACTCAAGGAAGTCTCCTTTAAGGTCCTGCCGACTGGATGGACACAACACGTCTAACAGCCATGTTACTATTTTAGGAGGCGTCTTCATTAATTTGACGGGAATATTTTAAAGACTCCATCGGGGATAGCTTTCCAAAGTCCCATACGACTTTCCATAGTTTCCTTTAAGACTCTTTGTCCTTTCGCCGTTACCTCGAAGAAGCGTTTTGGCTTTCCCCCTCTTATGTTCGTGGCTTCGCCAAGCCATGATAGGAGAAATCCTTTTTCTTCAAGACGATAGAGCCCAGTATGAAGCGCACCCATACTCACTGAGCGTTTTAATCTTTTTTCAATTTCTGTTTTGATTGCCAGACCATAGGCATCATCGCCGAGAACACCAATTGTTAGCATTACTATTTCTTCGAATTCTCCAAGATTATTCCGTGTGACCATATTTATCTATTTGCAGGTTAAATTAACAAAATAATTATAATACCTGCAAATGGAAAATTATAAGTTGTTTGTCACGGAATTTAGGTTTTACATATCTTTATAGAACACTAGCTTAAAAATGAAAAAGTACAATATTCAACGATACTCGATTCCAGGATGGTTGATGATCATTTCCGCAATTCTGATTTTATCATGCAATCCAAAAGAGGAGAAATTGAGTATTCAGAAAGCTTCACTTGTAAAAGACAGCGTCGTACTCCTGGCTTCAAGAATTGAAAAAGATATCACCGCTAATGGACCTATTGCGTGGCTGAATTACTTTGAAGACGTACCCGGCTTTTTTATGGCTTCAGAAGGACGGTTGGCATTTAAAGATTATCAATCCGCAAAGACATTTATAAAGGATACACTTGTCACCGCATTGCCAAAAATAGAATTGAGATGGTCTAATCTTAGAGTTGATCCTCTGACAGATCACCTCGCTTCCATTGGAACAGACTTTCACGAAACTATTACCGATGCGAGTGGAAAAACTATTCTATTGGATGGTTACTTTACTGCAGTGGCCGAGGAAACAAAACTTGGATGGAAGCTAAGGAACGTACACTGGTCGGTTCTAAATGGAAACTAAATTCAAATGACGCATGTCATCTGAGATTGAAGCCTAACATGCTTGAGTGCTAGTTATTGACATTCCGCTGGCTTCACATCAAGTCCGGTACTTGCCCAGCAATCACCATAGATCGAGCAATAGCAGATGGTATAACCTATCCGCTTATTTAAATCCCCCAAATCCATATGACGAAGTGATGAATCTTTCATATGGAAGAGTCTTAGCTCTTCACCTGGAGATATTACTCTTTTATCCACCGTCACAATAAAAGAATAGATACTATCTGACTTTCCATTCGTAATCTTTCTCATCAACTCTCTCGCTGATTTAACAGGTTGACCATCAAGGCTCAGTTTAGTGCTTTTAACAATGGCGGGACCCACACCTTTGTTTGTTACCACTAAGTAAATTCCATCAATGGTACTATACGCCATCGTCCATTCCAGATACGGCCATACGGAAGTATGTTGTTGACTCTGCATAATCTTTGTCTGGTAGATATAGACTATAAGAGACACCATGCTGATGAGGATAGCGGCGGCGGCGACAACCGATTCACTGCTGAAGGACTTTTTATTCTTAAAGAAATTGTTGGTGTTTTCTGAATGTCCTTCCATTGACAAAGTTTTTTTTATACAAAGACCACTATCAAAATTTCAAGATCAAAACATATTAAAATTAAAAACTGACATCCCCGTCAAACGTCAGCGTACTAAATGGCTTAAATGTCTTTAGCGAAGGCAACGGATCTTGCTTCACAATCTTGGTTTCGTTTACATTTTTCTTAGGATTTTCTTTGTCCTTGACGGTTAATATCATCTTACCGGTACTGACATTATAGTCATAATTGTAATTTGTGATTCCATCGCCCCCTTGGTTTGTTGCCCCTATGAGATAGAAGTCGCCATTTTGAAACCGGTATCGATGAGTAAGCCCCCACTTGTCGCGGCTACCTCCCCAAAAATCAAGAACAATAACATTCTTTATGATCTTCATTGATTGGTAAGGATCTCCCATCATTCCGCCGGCCTGGTCCCCCATTATAGAAGTTTCTCCACGACTAACGAGCTTATAGCCTCCATCTTTTCCTTTAAAGAAAACCATGATCGTTCTTCTCTTTCCGTACTCACCAGTTCCCTCGCCTTTTTCCTGAATAATGATTGCCGCATCTGAAATGGAGTCTTTATTGAGATCGCCGTATTGCTCATCAAGAACTTCCCAGTCAGAGGGAATCTGGGCTTTGAACAGTTCACTGGCTTTCTGAGCCATCAGTAGTTCCGAACCAAGAAGAGAAAGTAATAAAGCAACAAGTAAAGAGCGCGTTGTTTTCATTTTAAAATATTCTGTTTATTGTGCTTAACGTGTAATTGCAATTTAAGGCTTATATGATTGTAGACACTCCGTTCAAATCAGTCTTTAGTATTTCACTCATATAGTCAAACAGAGGACGAATGCTTTTGAACGTTTTACTCACACGGCTTGCAAAATCCGGAGCGAGAACTTCTTTGTCATTAAATAAATGTTCGAACCAATATTGCTTATACCGAAGCAAATTAATTGCAGGGTGATCTTTATCGAATCCACGGGGTGATGCTCGAACTTGTTCACCTTTCATTGCTCCAAAATTGTTTTTTATTCCTTTGGATCGAAGAAGTTTATTCCATTCATCATGATTTCTCACAATGTCAAGACGAATTCTCTTCAGGTCGTCTGCATTTGGATAAGAAAAGCCACAGCCAATTCTTGAACCACCAGGCTTGATCCAAATGTAATATCCGCCCCGAAGTGAGGGTTTGCTGCGTTTCA
>JANYDR010000021.1 GCA_025363495.1 Cyclobacteriaceae bacterium
GTTTCACTTTTCTGAAATTTGAGGTGTGCACCACCAGCGCTTCTCCCTGTGGGCATATTGCCTTTTTGAAATGATCCTTCTTCTGCTTTTTGAATTTATCTAGGTCAATAAAATTTGGAATGACATCAATATCATTTGTGATCTTGAAGTACTCATAGGTCTGTCTGCGGAGATCTGCCGACACCGCAGTAACACCATCTGACTGATTGATGCTGAAAGTCACCACAGGTTCATATGATGCATCTTTTCCGACAAGGGTAATATCCGTACCGTGCAAGGTCGTGACAACGGGGATGGTGATCCCCTGCGAGTTCAATATCTGTTTTGCCATATAGGCGGCAGAGGCATGGGGAATGGCATAGTGTACATGCAGAAGGTCAAGGTGCTCGTTCTTCACTACACTCACCATCTTGCTTGCCAACGCCAATTCATAAGGAGGATATTCAAATAATGGATAGGAACGGAAATCAACTTCGTGGTAAAAGAGATTTTCGTTTAGAAAATCAAGACGGCTGGGCTGAGAGTAGGTAATAAAATGGACCTTGTGACCTTCTTTCGCCAACGCTTTTCCAAGCTCTGTGGCGACCACACCACTACCTCCGAAGGTTGGATAGCATACAATACCAATTTTTATTTGTTCCACAGGGATGGGTTTGAGTGTTTAAACCGCGTTCAAGGCCGTTTAGTTTCAGTTTTTAGTTGAGCAATAATTAAATATAGCCTGGTAAATAAGTTCCTGGATACGCGGACGAATATTAGCATTCAGCAGCTTGTTGTTACGATCGGGATAAACCCGGTTTGAAAGAAAAATATAAACAAGGTTAAATTCCGGATCAATCCACATGCATGTACCGGTAAAACCAGTATGACCAAAGGTTCGTGGTGATGCCTGGATGGACGTGGGGCTGTTCCAATCATTTTGGACTGGTTTATCCCATCCCAATCCTCTGCGGCTATCCATAAACTGTTTTCCGGTGAAATAACGAATCGTCTCAGGCTTAAAAAAAATTGTGCCACCATAATGCCCCTCTTGTAAAAGCATTTGGCCTACCTTGGCAAGGTCATTTGCCGTGCTGAATAATCCGGCATGACCGGAAACTCCTCCCATCATCGCTGCCCTTTCATCGTGAACGGTTCCGGTTACAATGGACCTTCTATATATTTTATCTATTTCCGTGGGCGCAATGCGTTCCTGCGGAAAACGCTCCAGTGGATTAAATCCTGTTGTGTAAGCGCCTAATGGCTCATACAGATTCTGGTGCAAAAACTCATCCAATGGTTGATTCAGAATTTTTTCGGCCATTTCTTTCATCATCATAAATCCCAAGTCGCTATAACGATAAGGATATTGTGTGCGGGGAATCTTTTCCTGCATTTTGGAATTTACGATCCAGCTCCACACGGAGTCTTTAAGTGCATTTACCGCATATAAATCCTTTCCAATCTGTAGTGGAAAATTGGCATCTCTTGTACTGCTGTAGTAATAGGGCATGTAAACGCTATCTTTTACTGTCAGATTCCATAACGGCATGAATGGTATCAGACCTGACTGATGGGTAAGCATGTCAATGATTGTAATGTCCTTCTTATTGGTTGTTTTCAATACAGGCAAGTAGACAGAAGCTTTTTTATTAATGTCGATCAGGCCCCTTTCATACATGAACATTGTGGTTTGAAGAGTTGCAGTGACCTTCGTTAGAGAGGCGAGATCATAGATTGTTTCGTCCGTGGCCGGAATTTTGTTTTCATAGGTGAGCCATCCGGCGGATTGTTCGTATACTACTTTTCCATCCTTGATTATCACCACCTGACAACCAGGCGTTGCACCGATGTCAATTGCCTCCTTCATGATAACTTTTATCTTTTCAAGCGTACGACTATCGAGCCCTGCGGCTTCCGGCAATGAATAAGAAATGCGGTCATTTTTTTTTGTTGAGAGAATGAGATTATCGAGGCCTTTCAATTTTACGGGTAAGATTCCCGTTGCTGGCAAAGCGCCAAATATCATTTGAGGGACTACAATGGTCATGTCATCCTGATCTGTATAGGCCGCGATCAATGCTGTTGCATTCAAGTATGGCTCTAACGTAAGAGGATTCCCAAAATGAGTTATGATAACACGATGTGTTGAAAATAATTTATTAATCCACGGTGCCAATTGATTTTCAAGACCAGCCATGAAAGGAAAAATTCCGATAATGATAATTTCATTGGGCTTCAAACTCAAAGAAATAGTGTCTTGCACACTTTTTATGGAAGACAACTCAACATGCGCATATTTTTTCAGGTAATGTGAAAATTCATTCTCAGCATCTTTGCCAATTGAAATGCAGCGGAAGAAATTATTTTCCAGTGACCGGATTGGTAAGAAATTATTTTCGTTCCGCACAACAGTAATAGCGGCTTCAGCAAGTTGTCTTTTGAGAAGATATGATTCAGGTGTGTTTAGTTTTCTTAGCACATTATCGGTATCGATTCCCCGAAAGTGATTCAATCCGGCATCGTACTTCGCTGCTAGTATTTTTTTTACGCTGACATCCAATTGCTGCTGGAGCAGTTTATCTTTTTTCAGACGCCTGGCAATTTTCCTGATCCCCGCACGGACGTCCAGCGGAGACATCAGCACATCGTTGCCGGTTTCAAATGCGAGTTGCTCGGCTTCTCCTGCACGTATTTTTCCGGCAGTCTTTTCAAAATTTTTCACTTCGGTGAACACCAATCCCTGGAACTTTAGTTTCCGTTTCAGTAACTCCGAGATAAATACCTGGGATATCGCCGCGGGCACAATTCCTTTTTCATTTTGAAGAGAGAAGTGGAGGTAATTTGTGAGGATACCGTTTACTCCAGTTTGAATCAGTCGTTGCAGAACATAGAAATCTGCGGTATCAATTTTGGCAAGATTAATAATTAAAGACGAGTCCTTATTCTCAATCATTAATCGTTGTGGCAAATGTTTAGCTACTGTCAGTACTCCTTCTGATTGCAAACCTTTTGTAAAAGTGACTGCATCATTGGCTACACGGTTCTGATCATTGCTGAAGTAACGTAAATAGTCTCCAGGAAAAATTTCATTATCGGCATTGGGTGCAAAGTTTAGGCTAAAGCCTAGCAACTTCATTTGGCGCGCGATTTCTTTAGACCAGATAACGGTAAGACTATCATTCCCCCAGGCCGAGGCAACCATTGGCTTTTGAAAGCCCATTGTGCTGTCGAGTGTTTGCGAAAGTCCCCACTCAGCCTGTAATGCAATAAGTAAAGGGACTTTTGCGATTTTCTGAAGTTTATTCAGGAGGTGGATATGACTTAATGGCCCACCATCAACTACATAGTAGCCACCAATTTCATTGTCTTCTACAAGATCGGTCAATTCGTCAATTTTGGTCTGATCTGCTCGAGTAGAAACCGGCACCATGAACAATTGGCCGATTTTTTGATCTCTGTCCAGTGTGCTGAAAACGCTGTCTACCCACTGACTGCGAGAGTTTTGGGCTTCTGAAGGTAAAAAGAGTAAAGAAAGCAGTACAAACGATAAAACTTTTTTCAGCATCCGGGAGTTAACTTTGTATTTGAAAACGAATAAAGCAATTTTACTTTTAACACCTCATTCAATTTATTCGGTGAACTATTGCTGGGGGTGTGTAAAAGACAAAAATAAGAATCAGATCGGCGTAAGTCACACATACGTAAAGAACGAAGATTAAATTTGTAACATATGAAGATAGTATCCCTTTTTACGAAAGCGCCCGGATATAAGCGGTTTTCGTACGAGCCCCGGTTTTATGATCAAAAGGCCGAAGAAATGAAAGAACGTGAGGCAAGGATTCTTCAGGAAATAGAACGGGAACGTGGTTTGAGGAGTGAAGAGAATTCTGATTATCGTACCCGGATGACAGGTGCATTTAGTGCTGCAAGGAAACGTTCACAAGCTCCCAAGAGCTCTTTTAATACAGCCCTTATTCGTCTTGGGGTGCTATTATTTTTGGCGCTATTTATTATGGCATTCCTGTCGTGGGGTACGAAAGCATTCTATAGCTTACTGATCTTTGCGCCTGTATACTTCTATCTGAAATTCAGAAATCAAAACATTTCTCAATAATTGCAATAGTATAATTTAGCGTTTCTTAATGCCAGACATAATCCGCCTTCTTCCTGACTCTATTGCCAACCAGATTGCGGCAGGTGAGGTGGTGCAACGCCCGGCATCGGTGGTGAAAGAGTTGATGGAAAACTCAATTGATGCAAAAGCGACTTCCATCAGACTTATTATAAAAGAAGCTGGTCGCATACTCATCCAGGTGATCGATGACGGATCGGGGATGAGTGAGACCGATGCCCGCATGAGCCTTGAGCGTCACGCGACGTCGAAGATCCGTTCGGCAGAAGATCTTTTCACACTTCGCACTATGGGCTTTCGCGGAGAAGCTCTTGCCTCCATCGCGGCCGTATCACAGTTTGAAATGAAAACCCGTCAGGCTCAGAATGAGCTGGGGACTTTGCTGGTGGTGGAAGGCTCGGATGTAAAACGTCAGGAGCCGACTGCTTGTGAGAAAGGAACCAGCATCAGCGTCAAGAATTTATTTTACAACATTCCAGCCCGAAGAAACTTCCTGAAGTCAAACCCAGTAGAGATGCGACATATTCTCGAAGAGTTTCAGCGGATTGCACTGGCTCACCCTGAACTTTCCTTTTCGCTTATACAAGGAGATGAAATAATTTATGACCTCACTCCAGGTAAACTGAGTCAACGCGTTGTGGCACTTTTTGGAAAATCGTATCAGGAGCAATTGGCGTCGTGTCAGGAAGAAACTGATCTGATGAAAGTGACAGGCTACATCGGTAAGCCAGAATCGGCGCGGAAGACGCGTGGTGAACAATTTATTTTTGTCAACAATCGCTTTGTTCGAAATAATTACCTGAATCATGCCATCACCAGTGCTTACGAAAGTCTTTTACAGGAGAATAGTTTCCCATTTTATGTGCTCTTTCTTGAAATAGATCCAAAACGTATTGATGTAAATGTTCATCCGACAAAGACGGAAATAAAATTTGACGACGAACGCGCTGTTTATGCAGTAGTGAAATCTTCCGTTCGTCTCGCATTGGGATCGCATAACCTGACACCGGCACTGGATTATTCTTCGGATGTAAATCTTGTTAGTAAAATGGGTCATGCTCCTGCTTTGAGTCGAGAACAATATCTTGAAGAGCAATTGGGATCTTCCTTGCAGCGATCCAATCTTCAGAACTGGGAAAAACTTTTCGAAGAAGAAAGGCCTGCACAATCACGACTATTCACACAAACTTCAGATATGCCTTCCGTGCGGATGGAAAGCTCAATCAACAGAACTGACATTCCGGAAGTAGTGGAGGAGAAATTTGTTTTTCAATTCCAGCTAAGATTTTTAATTCGTCCCGTGAAGAATGGTCTGATGGTCATTGATCAGCAGTCGGCGCACGAACGCATTCTGTTTGAAAAATTTCTGGCGAAGATGCAACGGCATTCGGGATCCAGCCTGCAGAGTTTATTTCCACAGACAGTAAGTTTGAGTGCCGCTGATTTTGCGCTCGTGATGGAGATGGAGCGCGAGATCAAAGCATTGGGCTTTCAGTTTGATGTATTTGGTAAGAATACACTTGTTGTCACGGGAATGCCTGCCGAGACCGCGGGTAAGAATGAAAAAGAGCTCTTTGAAGGTTTGGTGGAGCAATTCAAGCAGAATCAATCAAGTCTCAGCTTGCCTCTTGCCGATAACCTTGCGCGATCATTGGCCAAGCGGGCTTCTATCAAAGCAGGTCAGAAACTTTCTCCCGAGGAGGTAGGATCATTGGTCGAGGGACTTCTTTCCTGCCGCAATCCCAATTATTCTCCGGAAGGAAACACAACATTTTTTATCCTTGAAACGTCTAAGATTGAAAATTACTTCAAATAATGTTTAACCTCTCACCACTCGTACGCAACCTGATCATTATCAACGTTGTAGTTTTTATTCTTCAGCAATTCTTGCCTGTTGTCATTACAAGAACAATACAAGGTCAGGAAATTAGTTTGGGCCTGACACAATTGATATCCCTTTGGGGACTTAATTCACCCCTGTTCCAACCTTACCAGTTCTTCACATATATGTTTGCTCATGGAGGCTTTACTCACATTTTTTTCAATATGCTGACACTGGCATCCATCGCACCGGTTCTTGAAAGTTATTGGGGTGATAAAAAGTTTTTGATTTTTTACCTCGCAACGGGGATAGGTGCAGGGGTCATATATGGAGCTGTCAATTTGCTTTTCCCTGGTTCCGGAGGAAGTATGTTAGGAGCTTCGGGAGCAATTTATGGAGTGTTAATGGCTTTCGGATTGATATTCCCCAATATGCAAATCTCGATGATGTTTATTCCCATGCCTGCCAAATACCTGGTGTTCGTGGTGGGAGGCATAACCTATTTCCTGGACCGTAGCGGTAGCGTCGCCCATGTCGCGCATTTTGGTGGCGCTTTTATCGGTTTTTTACTGGTCTCCTATTGGCGTAGCCAGGAAGGCCGTAGGTGAGCTAACAATTGCTTAAATTCGAAGCCGTGTAAAAATTTAATGGATAGTAATAATCTCGGGTAAGTGCTAGACGAATTTAAATCGGCCTTTAGTCGTCCTAACAACGGACATGTACAGTTGATCATCATTAACGTGGTGGTATTTCTACTTTTAGGCGTGTTGATGGTTTTCTCTTCATGGCTCGGCTTTGAGTCTTTCTTCCTTTCTATTCACAAGCAATTCTCTCTCCCAAGTAATTTTTCTGAATTTCTTACCCGACCCTGGACTCTTGTAACCTATTTTTTTACACATGACATAAGAGGCATTTTTCACATACTCGGCAATATGCTTGCCCTTTACTGGTTTGGTAAGTTATTCGTGGAATATCTTGGGAGTGATAAGCTGATCGCTATTTATATCCTTGGCGGAATTGCTGGAGGAATTGTCTACCTGATGGTTTACAATCTTATACCCAAT
>JANYDR010000023.1 GCA_025363495.1 Cyclobacteriaceae bacterium
GCACAGGAAATGAATTTGATCCAGGATAGTAACATGGATTCGATTCTTCCAATTGTAGCTGAAGTGATCAAAGAGTTTCCGTTGAAGGTTGAGGAATATAAGAATGGAAAGAAGGGAATCATCAGCATGTTCATGGGCGAGGTGATGAAACGCAGTAAGGGCAAGGCCGACCCGAAATTGGCCACACAGTTAATAGAGAAAAAACTAAGTGAATTATGAAATACAGCAAATTGGTATTGGTTATTGCGTTAGCAGCGACCCTGATAAATTGTTCTGGTCCAAAAAAAGAAGAAGATAAAGCTGGTTGGGACATTACTATAAAAGGCAAGGTGGGATTTCCACAATCTGGGGTGCTGACTCTTTCAGAAATACGACAGGATACATTGAAACCAAAAGAAGATACTATTCATGTTAAAAGTAACTATACGTTTGACAAGACCTTTAAGATTACTCAGCCAGGTTATTACAGACTCAGCTTTTACGGGAGGCAGTTTGTGAATCTTATTCTCGACAAGAGTAACCTGGAGGTAAATGCTGATGGTAATGCGCCTGATGGCTTTTCGGAAGTGAAAGGTTCGCCTGATATAGACCTCATTATGAAAGTCCAGAAGATGATTCAGGACGCGCAGGGTACACCGGAAATGCAAAAGCTTCAGACTGACTTTCAGGCTGCTGCTGCCAGCAACGATGAGAAAAAGATTACGGAGATTCAATTTCGATATCAGGATATAATAGACAAAGAATATGATAAGGTTGCTGAGCTGATCAAGCAACAGCCAGCTTCTCTCGGATTGGTAAATATGTTGCAAAACAATAGTCCGCTTGACAAAGACAAATACTTTGCGGTCTATGTAGCCGCAGCCGACAAGTTTACGGGTGATTGGGCGACCAATTATTATGGAAAAGGTTTTGTGCAATTTGTAGAAAGCTTGAAAAGAACTGCTATTGGTCAACCAGCGCCGGAGATTTCATTGCCCGATCCTGATGGCAAGATCAAAAGCCTATCATCGTTCAAAGGAAAATATGTGCTGGTGGATTTCTGGGCGAAATGGTGCGGCCCTTGTCGCAAGGAAAATCCCAACGTAGTAAAAGCCTACAACGAATTTAAAGACAAGGGTTTTGATATCCTCAGCGTTTCCCTTGATCGTACGAAGGAGGATTGGGTGAAAGCCATTGCCGAAGACGGACTTGTCTGGAACCACGTTTCAGATTTAAAGTATTTTGAGTCACAGGCGGCAAAGGATTATAACATCAATGCAATTCCGTTTTCAATACTGGTTGACCCCAATGGAATTATTGTTGCTAAGAATTTACGAGGTCCTGGTTTGCAGAAGAAGCTTGCTGAAGTGTTGAAAAAATAAATGATGAATAAGCGATTATTATTCTTAGCGGGTGGTATTATTTTTTTATACGTTTCGGCCTGCACATCTAAAAAGAAAGAGTATTCTGAATCGGATGGTGTTATAAAAGATGTTGCTATAAAAAAAGTACTTGTTGAATCAATTCCAGGTTGTAAGTATGATTCGATGACCTGTGCGCAGTTTGAAGTTAGTTATCCCGAGTTTCCAGGATTGGATACCGCTGTGCAAGACGTTATAAGGACTAAGATTGCTGCTATTTTGAATGATCGTTCCGGTGGTGTGAAAAAGACTATAGAAGAACAGGGGAATGAATTTGTGAAAGAATTTAAGGAGTTCAAAGCTGAAACCCCCGACATGAATGGACGATGGTATCGCAATGTTTCAATTAGTCTTATGACCTTCAATGATTCGCTGCTCAGTCTTCAGATTGGAGACGAATCTTTTACCGGAGGGGCACACGGATCTTACTCAACCACATTTATAAATGTAAAAGCGCGTAATGGTGATTCATTGAAGTTATCTGATTTTCTTAAACCTGGATATGAAGCACCGCTTAAAAAAATAGGAGAAGAAATCTTTCGTGATGTGAGAGAACTTGCGGATACAGCATCATTTGAATTCAATGGCTACTCATTTCCTGATAATGCTTTTGTTCTGAATGAAAATTATGGATTCAAGCAGGAGGGGATTATCTTTTATTATAACAGTTATGAAATTGCTCCGTATTCGATGGGCCCGACGGAGTTGGTGATTCCCTTTGAGAAGATACGGGATTGGATAAAGTAAATAATCCTACTTTATTATTTTGCCTTTGGCAGTGACTCTGAGACCCTGCTTGAATAAAACTATATTTCTTACTTATTGAGCGAAAGAAAAGACTTTGCCACGGATTTCACGCCTGCCTGCCGGCGAGGCGATAGCCGTCAGGCTAAAAGTCATCTAATGCTAAGTATTTGATGAGTAAATGGTTAATGCAATAGAATCCCCTTTGGGATTCGTTGTCCTTTTTCTCATTTTTAAGTTGTTTTAATTTTTAGAGGGG
>JANYDR010000008.1 GCA_025363495.1 Cyclobacteriaceae bacterium
AATTTGTTCACAGATACAACCAACGGTACATTTTTAATCAATAAGTCCGCCGTCAAATTTTTGAAATGGTCTTCGCCGGAAGAGGCGTTGGGTAAGCAAATCGGATGGCAGAATGGATACCTGACTGGAAAAGTAGTGGGCGTTGTTAAAGATTTTCATTTGGCATCCCTGCAGGCGAAAATTGGTCCGCTCATTATGTTGAATATGCCTGATAGCTATTCGTTTATTTCTCTTCGCCTAAAAGCCAGTGATGATTTACAGAACGATCTCGCAACGATCGAGCAGATGTGGCGAAAGTATGAGCCCGCCGGCGGATATCAATTGTCGTTTGCACAAGATAGCTTCCTCAAACTTCATGAGGCAGATATGAGACTGGCACGGTTATCAAAAGCATTTGCATTTATTGCCATTATCATTGCAGCGCTTGGACTCTTTGGGTTAACCAGTTATATCGTTCAGGAAAAGACCCGGGAGCTTGCAATCAGAAAAGTGTTGGGCGCTTCTTTGTCGAACCTTTTAAAATTATTATACCTGAACTTCCTTCAGCCCGTCGTACTGGGAAGCATCATTATCATTCCATTAATGTATTTGATGGCAGAATCCTGGTTAAGCAAGTTCTCGTACCGCATTGAGTCTGGCTGGACATCTTATGCAGTGTCGTTGATGGTGACGCTTGTGCTGGCGATCATTACGATCAGTTATAAGTCGATCTCAGCAATCTTTGAAAATCCTGTCAGTTCATTGCGGAATGAATAAGACTTCTTAATTGATCAGTATTCCTGAGGCTGGATTTTTTATTTACCACGAAGGCACGAGGACACGAAGAAGACACCAAGGGGGACTTAACTGTGCCTTCTTCGTGTCCTCGTGACCTCGTGGTTATATGGCTTTTAAAATACGGTTTTCCTGATTCACGTTGACGCAGGAGGTAGATTCGCGTACCTTCGCGTTAATGTCTCTATTCGTCGCATCATTAAATTCAGGCAGCAACGGAAATTGCTATTATATTGGGAACGAGAGGGAAGCAGTGTTGATCGATGCGGGTATTTCATGTCGGGAGACAGAGCGAAGGCTAAAGCGCCTGGAGCTATCCATAAAAAAAATAAAAGGGATTTTTATAACGCATGAGCACGCCGACCACATCAATGGGGTCTCGCGACTTTCAAGAAAACATCAGATACCTGTTTATATTACGGCAGATACAGTTCTTCATGGAAGATTAAATCTGAAAGATCATCTTGTAATTCCTTTTCGAGCCTACGAACCCATCGCTATTGGAAATCTTTTGGTGACAGCATTCCCGAAATTCCATGATGCGATTGATCCTCACAGTTTTATGGTAGGGGATCATGAAGTAAATGTGGGAGTGTTTACCGACACTGGAATTTCTTGCAAGCACACCGTGAAGCACTTCGCACAATGCCATGCTGCTTTCCTGGAATCTAACTATGATGAAAAAATGCTGGAGACAGGTTCATACCCGATGTCACTGAAAAACAGGATCAGGGATGGACGAGGACACTTATCGAATATGCAGGCGCTGCAGTTATTTGTAAACCACAAGCCTGCATTCATGAGCCACTTGTTTCTTTCACACTTATCGGAGAATAACAACACGCCCGAGATCGTCAGCGAATTATTTAACAAGATTGCAGGCAAGACTGAGATTATAATTGCCTCTAGAGAAATAGAAACGTCTTTATACCATATTAAAAATCACTTAGGAACGAGACATCTAACCGCCAGGATAATTCCAGGGACTGCCAAGACTCAGCTTTCTTTATTTCAATAATGAAAGTAATTTTGTAATTCGAATGCGGTTTATAGGCGTAAATTATCTTGCATTGAAATGGGCATGATTACCAAATCCTTCATTTTGCTTTTTATCTTACTTGTTTTTGAATCATGTCAGCCAAAAAGATATGAGAAGGCAAAGCCGAAGAAAGATGGCTCGATGGCAAGGTCTTATTCGAAAGATGGAAAATTGCTTAGCGAAATTCCTATGAAGGATGGCCTACGGGACGGTCTAGGTAAGACATATTATTCAAATGGAAAAGTGAGCTTTGAAATTTCCTATAAGGCAGGAAAGCGGGAGGGATGGTCGAAACGCTATTATGAAACGGGGGTTTTATTCCAGGAGTCTGAATATAAAAATGATAAGAAAGACGGACTGCAAAGGAAATATTGGGAGGACGGGAAGCTTCTTTCAGAAATTTCTTATGTAAATGACCAGCCTTGCAGTGGCCTTAAGGAATATCTTTCAGATGGCACTCTTAAAAAGGATTATCCAAGTATAAAAATCACTCCTGTCGACAAACTAAGTGAGGAAGGGTCTTTTTTTCTCAACCTAACACTGAGTAATAAATCGAAACGAGTTAAATACTATAAGGGTAGACTTTCGTCGGGCGGAGGCTGCATCACAAATGATCTGGAACCGGTATTTTTTGATTCTGAAAAAGGAATTGGCCAGGTAAGATATTTCCTGGGGCCAAAGGAGTTTAAGATGGAGGAAGTTAATATTATAGCTGCGGTGGAG
>JANYDR010000108.1 GCA_025363495.1 Cyclobacteriaceae bacterium
TTTCAAAACTTTACGAATGAGCAGCTTTTCCACTTCGTCGAGATTGAATTGATCGAGGTTGAGAGGTTGTTCATTTTCTTTTCCGCTAGTAGTATTAAAATTAAAATCTTCGGGCTGCAACACCGAACTGTTTGATAATATAACGGCGCGTTCGATAGAATGTTGAAGTTCGCGTATGTTTCCCGGCCAAGGATGCTTGTTCATGCGCGTCATGGCTCCATCACTGATCTTGGATACGTTCTTGTGATACTTTTCAGCATAGTGTTTTAAGAAGTGATGGGAGAGAAGCGGAATATCTTCCATGCGATCGCGAAGGGAGGGTATTTCAATTTCAATAGTGTTGACGCGATATAACAAATCCTGTCGGAATCTGTTTTCTTTCACCATATCATACAATGGAAGATTAGTGGCGCAGATCAGGCGTATATCAATAGCGGTATCCTTGTTGGCACCGACACGGCTAACTTTCCTGTTTTGTAGTACAGTGAGTAGTTTCGCCTGTAACGGCATCGATAAATTTCCGATCTCATCAAGGAATAATGTTCCATTGTTGGCAATTTCAAATCTACCCGGACGATCTTCTTTGGCATCGGTGAAAGATCCTCTTTTGTGACCGAAGAGTTCACTTTCGAAAAGTGTTTCGGTAATTGACCCAAGATCAACGCTGACAAATGATTCCTTTCCCCTTGAGGAGTGCCGGTGAATAGCGCGGGCAATTAATTCTTTGCCGGTACCATTTTCTCCAAGGATTAAAACATTTGCATCGGTATGTGCCACACGATCGATGGTTTGAAAGATCCTTTGCATGGCGGTGCTTTGTCCGATGATTTTAAGATACCGGTCGTTGATCACCTGGTTGATTTCCTGGTTTTTTATTTTCAATGTATGGACCTCGTCACGCGTTTCACGCAATCGCATCGAGGAATATAGCGTGGCCAGGAGCTTTTCATTTTCCCAGGGCTTCAATACAAAATCAGTCGCTCCGGCTTTAATAGCCTTTACCGCCATTTGTATATCACCATAGGCGGTGATGAGTACAACAACGGCAGAAGGATCTATCCCAAGAATTTTCTCCAACCAATAATAACCTTCACTTCCACTGCTAACATCCTTGGTGAAGTTCATGTCGAGAAGGATAACATCGTAGTTATCGTTGTTCATCAATGCCGGAATCGCTTCCGGATTTTTCTCGATGTCAACCTGGGCGAAGTGACGCTTGAGGTGCATCTTGGCTGCCTTGAGTAAGTCTTCGTTGTCGTCAACGATCAGGATTTTTCCTTGCTTTTGATCAGTCATTCGTTCGGTTATTTTACTTTCTTTCCATGAGCGCAAAGTTGATACCGTTATTTATAAACCCGTGCAGGGCCTTATTTTCCAATAAATCGGATTTCAAATTACAATAATCACGTCCGTAATCGGACATATACGTTCAGCATTGAACGAAGATTTTGCAACAAAGATGGCTTTTTGTGCGTTTTGGCCGTTGGCACGGTAGTTGGAAAAGGGATATCGTCATTCCAACTAACATAAAGGGAATTGACTAAAACTTTGTAACGAATGGATAAGCAGCTTAAGAAAAAGACGTGGACAGTAAAGCGAGTCGCTACTTATGGAGGAATAGCCGTATTTGTAGTTTTTGTCGGCTATCAATTCATTTTTGCTGACCGACGTTCAAAGTTGGTAATTGAAAAAGATAAGATCACTATCTCCGAAGTGAAGAGAGGTGAGTTCAAAGAGTATATTCCAAACACAGGTATTGTAGAGCCAAGCCGCCAGGTCTTTCTGGATGCTATTGAAGGTGGAAATATCAAGCGCGTTATTCTTGAAAGCGGTGCCATTGTAAAGAAGGGTGACCTTATAATTGAGATTTCGAATCTAAATCGTGAGATCGCTGTCCTTCAGCAGGAAGCCGAACTCGTTCAAAGTATTAACCGTTCGAGAGACACTCGCCTTACAATTTTGACAAATGATTTGAGTCAACGTGGAACCATGGCACAGATTGATAATCAATTGGCCATTTACCGACCTCAATATGAAAGACAGAAAGTACTGCTTGAGAAGAAACTTATCTCCAAACAGGAATTTGAACAAACGGAAGCGAATTAT
>JANYDR010000122.1 GCA_025363495.1 Cyclobacteriaceae bacterium
AAAATTTTCTTTAATGATAAGATCAGGATGGGCGCAATCTATGAATACATTCATGCGAATTTCGACAAGACCCCCAACGTCAATTATGTTGCCGAACATGTTCATCTCAGCACGGCAGCATTTTGCAGGTATTTTAAAAAACAAACCAAGATGACATTTACAGACTTTGTGAATCAATATAGAGTAAGTCAGGCGAAGACTTTTTTATTGCAAAATAAAAACGTTTCTGAAACCTGCTATGCTGTTGGTTTTGAAAGTCTTTCCTACTTTAATAAAGTGTTTAAAAAGATTGCTGGTGAAAATCCTTCTGAGTTTAAGAAGAGATATTTAAAGAAAATAAGTGAAAGTGTGTAATGCGTTTAAATGTATTGAGTAATTCTATTTAACAAAATAACTCCTGATTCGATCAAGACTCCATCCGCGCGCTCTGCGGTTAAATGTATTGGGTAGTGCCAAGACAAATGTATTTAAGTTAACAAGATTGTTTTACTCAACAAAGGTCATGGATCTGTTGCAAAAAAAGATTCAACTCTCATTCGGGAAATCAGCCCCAACCGTTGTCTCCTCCCAGGCATCATAATCCTTCTTGAGTACTTCCAGTTTATTGCGAGCGCCTTTCAAAGCAGCAACTCCCAATAACAAATGCAATGGCGGATGCTCTGACTCCACCGCCTTTACAATTGCAATTGCTGCGCGAACAGGATCACCAGGCTGTTGACCGCTATAACCACGAATCGAATTTTTATTAGCGCCAGCAGAAGGAGAATAATCTTCTATCACGATCTTACTATTATTTGCTGATCTACCTGCCCAATCAGTCCGGAAACCACTTGGAGCAATTACCGTCACTTTAATACCTAAATGAGCAGTCTCTTTTGACAATGCTTCCGAATAGCCATCAACAGCAAATTTTGTCGCATTATAAAAACCGACTGCCGGAAATCCAACCAGGCCCCCGATCGACGCAACGTTAAGAATATGCCCGCTTCGTTGTGCCCGCATAATTGGTAACACGGCATTTGTCATTTTGGCTAATCCGAAGAAATTAATTTCAAACATTCTTCTTACTTCCGCTTCTTCACTTTCTTCAATGGCACCAAAATATCCTATACCGGCATTGTTTACCAGCATATCAATTCTTCCAAATTTTTGCTTCAGTGCGGAAACGGCGGAACTGATTTCGTCGGTATTAGTTACATCCAGTTTAAGTGCCAGAGCAGTAGAGGGATATTCTTTAATAATATCCTCAACATCTTTTGTGTTGCGCGCGGCTACACCAGCTTTGTAACCTGACTTTAATACCAATTTTGCCAGTTCCCGGCCGAAACCTGTAGAACAGCCTGTTATTAACCATACTTTATCCATAATCTGATTTTATTATCCCGGCAAGTCCGGAGTCTGTGCCGTACTACAATTCCCAATGGATTTTTGTTCAAAGATTTTTTGGTAATTATATTTTACCTTTCTAAAATTCTGCACTTATTTTTCCGTTTAATCCCGCATGCTGTTACGTCTCTCACTTTATTGGTTAAACAACCTTGTAATTCGCTGGCAATTACTGCTTACCATACTGGTATTATGGATGAGTAGTGCCTGGCTCAAAGCCCATTATGGACTGGATGATTCAAACATGTGGCTGGTGATGTACCAGTTTTTACGAATTGTTCAGTGGACAATTATCGGTCTCTTTTCGATCTGTTTGTTCACCGCCGGCGTTACATGGGCTATTTTTCTCTATAGCATAAAAAATAAAAAGACAGGAGTTCAGGTTCAGTTCGGAGACGGGCAGCGTGCGGAAGCTGGTTTCGTGACACTAATAATTACACTTAGTGGCGCGGTGATTCGTCCGCTTCTTGGCACTATTCGCGCACGCTTAATTTTTTCTGATAAGAAATTATCTGATGTCGTTATTCTGGACACGGATATTTTTAAGAAAAGAGGATTGTTGCGCCATGCAATCCGGGGAACCGGAAAAACACTTCTTCACGACCGTGGGATCTACGACGTTGAAAAGGTGCATATCTTATTTTGTGATATGTTCAGTCTTGTCGCGCTCCCTTGCAGCGTTCCTTTCTCACAACAGCTTTACACCTTGCCTAAAGAACAGCAGTTAAGCAACATAAACGCTCAACCCAATACCACAGAAGAACAAAAGCACCGGATCGAAATTCCAAAGCGTGTGGAAGGAGAATACATCAGTTATAAAGAGTTTGAGTCCGGGGATAACATCAGAAGAATTGTCTGGAAGATCTATGCAAAGAGTGGACAATTGGTTGTGCGTGTACCCGAGACAAAAGATCCATACGCCTCCCATCTTTATTTTTACGCAAGCTTCTATGAGTCAATGGATTTGCAGGATGGCGTATTCGATACTGAATTATTGAATGTTTATAAAGATAAGGTTCGCAACTTATTTGAAGGCCTTCAAAAGAACGGTTATGATGTTCGTATTCCACAAGACCAGGAGATACCAAAGCTCTCCGGAATGAGTGATAAGAAAAATGAATTGTTTCAGATCACTGCAGCTTCATGGCAAAAAGCTAATCCTCCGTCAGCGTATGTAAGTGCCGGTAAGGCAGCCTTTGTTTGCCTGTCTGCAGTAACACCCGTTGCAGAGATTGAGGTCCTCCTTCGTACCTTGCCAATGACAGTTCCATTGGTAGTAGTGAAGTTGTCAGATGCAATATCTTCTCCATTTAAGATTGCGGTTAAAGATATTTTTTTCAGGCCAGAGAAGAATCCGGTGGATAAGCTTCGTAAACCCTGGTTGATATCTCCCTTGCGTCAGCGGATTCAGAAAAATGAGCATGATATTGAACGCGTATTAAAGCTTCGTGGAAATGGATGGTTGGTAAGTTCGATTGATATAACAAAGTGATTCTGAAAGAATATGCAAGATAGGATAGTGCAGTTATTGATTCGGTGGTTATTTGTTGTCGTTCCAACGGTGGTCATTGGTTACGTTACGCTGGTGTACGTAAATTTTTCCTATACAGCTTTAAATTCAAGTGTATTAAGTCAGGCTTTATTTTTTAGCACTGGTCTCCTGATTGCATATTCTCTTTATTTTTTTCGAATACGATGGATTATTACATTCCTCCTTCTTTGGTTTGCTTATTGGCTCATCGGTAAAATAATTGTTAAGCTGCCGGGTGAGTTTGATGTATTCTACGCAACGGCAAGATTTCAATTATATTCCGCGCTTTTCATTTTTGGATGGATCTTTGGATTTCTCCTGGTCCGGGTAAGATATTCCTACATTATTCTTTTTGGACTTCTTGCAGTGGCTACAATGGTAGCGATATCAAACACAATTGATATAAGTATATCATACATTCTTTTTCATCTCGTACCGGTAATTGTATATGGATTGTACATGCTCTTCGTATCACCGGTGCTTGTGTACGATGTGGAAATGGATATTAAGAAGTCCGGAAGGCTGCTTCTTCGCTTTTCGCTTTTCCTTTTATTAGTGATCCTGGCCTTTCTTTTTGTCGGTAAAATTTTCACAGAAGACCTGAAAGCGGTTGAAAAAGAGCTTGTTGCACGTGGCGCTAAGTCAGATAAAGAAGGTGATAAGGAGAAGAAAGACGGAGGATATGATCAGCGGAATGGATTAATGGAAAAGCCAAATAAGGATGATGGCTACAAATTAAAAGACACAATGAAGATCAGCTCAAAGATGAGCCAATCCGATCAATTGATGTTCTGTAGCAGAATAGATAATTACTTTCCAGACGGCACTCCCCAACCTTTATACTTTGTGTATCATTATTTAACGAAGTACGATCAGGCACAGGAGAGTTTTATACGCGATGCAAACGCTCCCTTCCTGGATGAATTTGATGCAGATCCATCGGAGGTTGGTATTTTTCATTCCAGGCAGGATAGTTCTATAATTAAGAATTCGTTGGGAAGGAAGAAAAGAATGATTGTGGAGTCGGAGGTATACCTCTCATCGAATACGTGGAAACATGCGTTGCTTGCACCTGCCAGCGCTTTTTATGTTCAATCTATTCCGGTTGAAAAAGATTTTCAAAAGACATTTCTATCAGCCTATAAAGTTAAATCCTATACATCGGAATTGAATAACGCTTATTACGTATATAATCCATCCGCTAATCCGGCATTGGAAGATATTCAGGCTGAACGATTCAATGAATTGCGAACGGTAAATAATTACGACAACGTCGATTCGAAATTATATAAATACTATACGGATATGCCCACGGGCGTAATCTATGATTCAATATCAAAACTCGCGAAGAAAATAAGCGCAGGCATTGTTCGCCCTGTAGATAAAGTAATCGCCGTTCAGAATTTCTTTTTGGAGCGTGACAAAAAAGGTAAACGCATTTTCAGATATACGTTGAAGCCAGGTAGTCCTAGTGATCCCAATATTCCAAACACATCCATGCTGAGTGATTTTCTTTTCAAAACGCATGCAGGATATTGTACTTATTATGCCGGTGCTTCACTTTTCCTTTTGCGCTCGATGGGTATACCTGCGCGTTTTACGACAGGCTTTGCTACTATCAATCGAAGTGATAAGAATAAAGGTTGGTACTGGTTCTACGCGAGTCAGGCTCATGCATGGACTCAGGTATATTTCCCGGGTTATGGTTGGATGGATTTTGATATGACCATCGGAAATGAGGATCAGCAAAATGCTCCACGTCCCGATGGAACCCCACCACTTCCGCCTCCTGATCCATGGCTTGTGTTAAATGCTAAAGCGGAATCAGCTCCTGATCTTAACCTTAAACGACTCGAAGTTTCGTTTGACAACATTATCTACTTTGATAGGAAGTACGTGTTGAACAAACCTGTTACCAGAATAATTGATGTGTCAATGTGCCGGGTGCTGTACGATAAAAAAGATACGACCTTGTCAGCTCTTACAGAAGGGGATTCTGTAATTGTTGTATCCTATAAAGATGAAGCGAAGACAATTCCTAAACCAAGAAAGGGTGTGTCTATCGAAAGCCAGGTAGATGCCTTCCCAAAACCCATTGTTGCCGATGAAATTCACATCAAGCCGAAGCCAAAGAGTGAGAAGAAAGATCCTGTTAAGAACGATCAGCAAAAGGCAAAGGAAAAGGAAATGACGTGGAAGGAGATTCTGGTATTGGCAACTGAGATCATACTCAGCGCGGTTGTCCTTATCTTCCTGCTCCCACTGTTATTTTTGATCTACCTCGTCACCAGAGCAGCGATGGCAAGGAACCCTGCTTTAAAAGCCGATGGAATATATCAATCAGCTTTGTATCAATTCCATATGGCCGGCGTTGAAAGGTCCACTGAAACACCACTTGACTATGCCAGAACGAAAGTTGATCCGGTCTTTCACTCAAACTTCCAGGAATTTATGACTGTTTACCTCCGACTTAAATATGGAAGAGGTACACTGCGTGACGGAGATGAAGAGATCATTAACAACTTTGCGAAAGTTGCCGGATCATCCGTCCGGAAGACAAAAGGATTTTTCAGGTTAGCATTAAACTATTTCAATATTGTGCTGGCCAGCCGGTACTTTTTACAATCAGATAAAAACGAATACGAAAATTAATCACCGTTATGAACGAAAGCACTCATTCAGCCAGTCAAAGCGCCAAGCTTATTACATTGAGCGAAAACATTGGAAAGATTATTCGCGGCAAACCTCAGGAGATAAAGTACGTGATTACGGCACTTCTTGCCAAAGGTCATATTCTTCTCGAAGATAATCCGGGTGCTGGAAAAACTGTACTTGCCAAAACATTAGCGCAGTCTATTTCAGAAGGTGTTGCGGATTATCATCCATCAACCGGAGGAGGTGTAGCATTCAAGCGTATTCAGTTTACACCAGATCTTTTACCTATGGATCTGATCGGTTCATACATATTTGATGAAGAGAAGAAGGATTTTGTCTTTAAGAAAGGGCCGTTATTTACGCACGTTCTTCTGGCGGATGAGATAAACCGTGCCTCGCCGAAAGTTCAGAGTGCATTGCTGGAGTGTATGGCAGAAAATCAGATCTCAGCCGGTGACACTACTTTTCAACTGGACAGGTTCTTCTTTACAATTGCGACCCAGAATCCAATCGAAATGGAAGGCACTTATCCTTTGCCGACGGCCCAGCTTGATCGCTTTTATATGAAGATCACCTTTGGATATGTTACGGAAGAAGTAGAGCTCGATATTTATAATAACTACTTAACTATTGGTGATGTTAAAGCCACCATACATCAGGTGCTTACATACAATGATATAATTGCCCTGCAGCAAGAGGCTGAAAATGTTTATGTACATCCTGAGCTGGTAAAATCAATTGTAAAACTGGTACAGGCTACACGTCATCATCCTGAAATAGCATTGGGTTGCTCCACTCGTGGAGGAATTACATTTATCAAATGTCTTAAAGCGTGGGCATTGGTCAACCAGCGGGATTACGTAATTGAGGATGACATTCGCGCACTGGCTCAACCTGTTTTGCATCACCGCCTTATTTTCCGCAACCGTGAGGCTTCGAAAGTAGCATTGCTGCAAATTGTTGATCAGGAAGTAAATCGTCTTGCAAAGCTCGGTATCTCTACAAATAAATAGCATTATGCAAACGCGTATTAATTGCTTGCGTTTCTGTTCTGTTTTGTTTCTGGTTTTTGTATCAGCGTACAATTCATTTGCGCAATCAAGCATACGCGATGCTATTGATCAGGAGCGCAGTGGGAAAATGTCGTTCTATGATGAGAAGACATTTGAGAAGGCCCGCAGTTTTGTGCGTCGTGATAGTACTTATTATGTCGGGCACATGTTTCAAGGTGCTTATCTTTTTTTCAGGGCCAACGATAAATTAGGTTTTACGCAAGCGATTACGCCTCTCAAAAAAGCATTGCGCCTGATGGAAAAGGATTTTGATAAGCAATTACGGACACGGTCTAATAACTATTATGATTATAGCGCTGTCTATCGTTATCATAATGACTATGGTCTGATTGCCTATATGCTGGAAACTGCCTATCAGAATATTGAGATGCCGGACAAAGCCATGGAAGTATTGTACCATGTGCGCGATAGGAATTTCCAGTTGGAGCAAAGCATCAGTTCGTATAATACGATGGCGTGGATTTTTCATCGCAACCGAGTTTATACTTCGAAGCAATTCCCTTTTCTTAAAAATTCTGTGAAAGAGAATGTGTCAATGGCAAATAAGTATCTTGATTCTGCTCTTCTGAAAATCTATGATGATAATGCACTTAACACGGGCTTGTTTGATCCTGCCTATCTCAACAGGCAATATCTTGCTACGTTTCATTATAAGGCCATGATTTATGATTACAAACTTGAAATTGATTCGGCCAACTATTTCTATAATGAATTGATCCGCAATGACGCGGTCTCCAGTAATAACTATGCTGAATTCAAATTAGCAATGGGCGAATTCAACGAAGCGGATGAATTTTTTAAAGAAGCTGAACAGAAGGAATTCGGTGGAGAGAAAAACACAAAAGAATATTTCTACATGCGCGGAACGTTGAATACATATCGTGCTCATCCCGAAGAAGCAGATTCTCTTTTAAGAAAAGTTTTAAAAGAGCAAGGCGCAACGCCGGGTTTTGGCTGGCATTCGATTGGACTTGCAAGAGCATTACACTATGAAGGACTAACTGATGAAAGTCAGGAGCATGCAAACAAAGCTTCCAGGTTTCAGGAATTGCACATTGGTACAACCTGGGGTCAGGAGCAATACAACCTGGCAGTAGCTTCGTTGAATTATCTCAATCAGCTGCAGTTCGAAAAAGAGTACTTTTTTGAGAATGATGAGTGGTGGTTCTGGCTCAATCCCGTCAATTGGTATAAGTGGATCAGCTATTCACTGGAAATTCATCATTATAAAATGCTATTGGCGTCTCTTATTGCGGAAGATCCGGAGCGTGAGCAGGTTATCTATACCATTTTCTCTCCTGAGAATCTTATCTCGTTTGATGAAGTGGGCTCAGCAATTGACGGATTTGGTAATGAATATTTTATTAAGGTTTATAAAAAATTGTTGGATACTGACAAGCGACCAAGACTAAAAAAATATTTCCGCTACTTTCTTGGTAAACTTTACCTGGCGGAGAGAGATAAATCAGAAGCAAGAAAATATTTCGAATCAGTCCTTAAAGACAAGGAAAGAGGTGATGAATACCAACATCTGCTTTACGCCAGAGTGTTTGAAGGAATGGCAAAGGCAAGCTCAAATGATAATGAAAGACAACAATGGACATTGATGTTCTATGAGACGTTCCCTCAATTGGTCCCGTTTTCAGATCTGAAGATGAGTTTTCGACTTAATGTGGGCGGGCAAATGGAATCATCTGTTTCAAAGGATATTGTAAGCGATATGAAAAATTGCACTATTGATTTTGATGGTGGAAATGAGTCTCCAATAGTTTCTATACAATTTTCAGAAACGACTGAAGGAGTTGATATAAACTATATAGTCGAGTCTTCTGATAAGAGCAGGATTTTACGTCAGGGCTCTCTTCAGATCAACAGGAACGAATCTGAAAATGCCGGTAGAATACTGGCCTACAGTTTATTTGGCATCAATAAAAAGAAAATCGGTGAAGAACCGCCTGTAGCGAAACCCGCGGTATGATTTTTTCTGAGGATATTATAGGTCTGATACCATAGTCACGATTCTCTTTTTTAATTTAATAGACTAAATATCCTTTCATGGCTCGTCTGTTGCGTTGGGTTTTATATTCGATTGCCTTCCTGGTTCTGCTGGCGGGAATTGCCTATGCTACGGCGCAGCAGTATAAATCCACAATTCTTCAAACGATAAACCGAGAGCTTAAAAATACTGTAAATGGCGATGTTCAGATTGGCTGGCTTGACTTTACCATTTTCGAGCAATTCCCCAATTTGTCGATTTCCGTAGGAAAGATATATGTCAGAGGTCCTCAGTATGCGAAATACCACAAAGATTTCTTTACAGCGGAAAGGATATATATTCATATTAGTCCAGTCAGGTTATTTCAGGGAGCCATTAACCTGAAATCCATTAGTGTTAAAAACGGGAACATTTTTATTTTCCGTGACGCAAATGGCTATACTAACATGGACGTTGTTAAAAAGCAAAAGAGCGATTCAGTGAAAATAAAAGGCGCGGGTCCTTCATTGGAGCTTGAAAATATTCTGTTTGAGAATTCACGAATTACATATGTTGATACGCTGAAGAAAAAATCCTATGATATAACTTTTATCAAAACAAATGTTGGGATCACCTCATCTGATTCTTCAAAAAATATTTCACTGAATGGAAAAATGCTATTTGGTGGTCTAACGTTCAATACACAGAAAGGTGGCTATTTATCAAACACGCCAACTGACGCAAAATTGAACGTGGAAATTAATCCCACTAAGCAGCAGATGATCATACACCCTTCTGAATTGCAGTTTGCCAAATCGAATGTTGCGATTTCAGGTCGCTTTGATTTCGCTGCGCCTGGTATTTTTTCACTCTCCATTGAATCAAGAGATATTAATTACAATGAAGGACTGACTCTCGTAACAAGAGCACTAGGTGAAAAGCTTTCGAACTTTAAATTTGACGGACCGATTAATTTATCGGTTAATCTGGTTGGTAAGCTTGCTCCTGGCGATGAACCCAGAGTTGACATTAATTATTCGTCAAATGGTAATCACTTCATTACAGGAAAATTGGAAGTGAAAGAGCTATCATTTGCAGGTTCATTTACCAATCACATTGATTCGTTGAAACCTTTTGACGATAGAAATTCAAGAATCACATTAGGAACTGTTTCTGGTAAGCTTGCCGGTGTTTCTGTAGATGCCAATTTGAGTATTACTGATTTGACTGATCCTAAGCTTGTATTAAAGTCAACGAACCATATGAATCTCATAGATTTCAATCATGAGACGGATACCGCGAACCTTAAATTGCTGGGAGGAATGCTGGTTGCGAATATTGAGTATGCCGGAAAACTGAACGAGTATCTCAGCGGGCCACGCTCCACCTATCGTGGAAAATTGAAAGGTGCAATCGATGTTGAAAATGCGTCTCTGATTTTAGTAAAGCAGCAAAAGAAGTTCGAGAAGATCACCGCCCAATTGCATTTTACAGAGAAGCGAATGGACCTTGATAAAATTGACTTCACGGTCAACGGCAATCCCATTCAACTTAAAGGCGATGTTTCCGGATTCATCCCGTTTTTCTTCAATCCTGAAAAGAAAGGATTTGTAAATCTTTCTCTCTATTCTCCACGTATTGATCTTGCCAGCCTGAATAATAATAAGAAAGGGGCGAAACCAGCTCCAACTTCAGATAAGCAAAGTCGGAAGAAGATCTCTGATTTACTGGATGTATTAAACAATAAAGTCGAATTCAATCTTGATGTAAAGGCTGATGAACTTGTTAACGGTAAGTTTCATGCCACTAAATTTTCAGGGAAGGTAAGCCTGGTCAACAACCAGTTGATTGCAAATCCGGTGACGATGAATCTTGCCGATGGCCAGGTTGATTTTTCTTTGAAGCTATCGGCATTGGATAAACCTTTAAATCCTGTCATACTTAAGGCCGAAGTAAAAGGAGCGGACATTACTAAGTTCTTTTCCTCGTTCGACAACTTCGCTCAGAAAACGATTCAGTCGGATAACCTTAGCGGAAAGGTTTTTACAAAAGTAAATCTTACTGCGAAAATTGACGACAAGTTCAATATTTTAATGCCTTCGCTTGAAGGTGAGGTTGATTTTAAACTTCGGGAAGGAGAGTTGAAAGACTTCGAGCCATTGCAAAAGATGAGCAATTTTCTTTTAAAAAAGCGTGACTTCACCGACGTTCAGTTCGCAGAGATCAAAGGAATCTTTCATATTTCGGGACAGTATCTGGACATAAGTCGGGTGGAAGTTGAATCGAGTGTACTCTCTCTTTTCGTCGAGGGTCGTTATTCGCTTGGAGACAGTACCGATTTGAGCATCCAGGTCCCGCTAAGCAATCTTAAAAAAAGGGACAAATACTATAAACCGCAAAACGTTGGGGTCGATGCGAAAGTAGGTCCAAGTGTTTTCCTTCGTGCTCATCAAAATCAGGAGGGAAAAATGGTTATTGTCTACAATATCTTTAAAAGATTCAAGAAGAGCTGACCGTTGCTCAAGTGAGCATCTGAATAGGTCTGCACGTTATTTTACTTTTTCGTTCTTCATTGTCATTGCCATTTTCACAGCTTCATAGGCATTTATCAATCCCCCGGAATTACTAGGTCACTGAAGTTAGCTTTTCCACCGCCGGGCTTTTGAACTTTCAGTCCATCAAAGTGGCGGGCGGATTTTTTTAGGATGTCAAGGATTTGCAAAGAAGTCAGTTCGGGAAAGTAGGACATCACTAAAGCCGCAACGCCTGCTGCCGCAGGAGAAGCCATGCTGGTGCCACTTTCATTTTTGTAAGTATTATTCGGTGTAGTAGAATAGATATCTACTCCTGGAGCAAAAAGGTCAACTGATTTTTTCCCATAGTTGGAGAAGCTGGCAACAAAGCCTTCCTCTGTTCCCCATGATGAAGCTGCTACTTCAAGCCAGTTCTTTGCTTCTTTGCCATCCTTGTAATAACGAGAAGGGAAATTTTTTTCTTTATCGTTATCTTCACTCTCATTTCCTGCTGCATGAACAAGAATAACTCCTTTTTTTTCCGCATATTTTACCGCCTGGTCTACATATTCTTTTTCGGGTGAGAAAGATTTACCGAAGCTCATGTTGATAATTTGAGCCCCATTGTCGACGGCATATCGTATTGCGTTGGCAACATCTTTATCACGCTCGTCCCCATTGGGAACGGCACGAACAGCCATGATTCTTACATTATCCGCAATACCTTTTATGCCAATATCATTTTTGCGATCTGCTACTATGATTCCGGCCACATGTGTTCCATGTTCAGCCTCAGGACCTTTAACATCATTGTTGCCATAATTTCTATCGCTGAGATTACTATAGGTGTCACCCACAATTTGTCTTGAGTCAAAATCAGTATTGTATCCATATTCAACGATCACTTTGAAGTAGTCTACTCCTTCTTTTAGCTCTCCCAGAAGTTCTTCAATGCCTGTGTTGGATTCTGTTCGCTTAAGTAATGTGGAGATAAAGCCTTTTGCAAATGCCAGGGTAGGGTTTGAAGTTTTAAAGGAGTCTATGTCTGCCTTTGTGAGCTTATCAACTTTGAGCACGGACTTTAATGTATCCACACTGAGGTGAAGATTTTTGTACATGCTGTTGTATAGATCGTACTCCTTCTTATTCTTATCGCGAAGGCGTTCGAATTTATCTTTAATTTTTTTGTACTTCTCGTAGTCAGCCTTTTGTTTTTTGGGGACCTTGTCATTCACCACGCTGGCAAATAGTTTATCCAGACGCATATATTCCCTTGTTAATTCGTAGGTGTCCGCATCTACACTGCCATTCTTACCGCCGATGAAATTCCAGCCATTAACATCATCTATATAACCGTTTTTATCGTCGTCAATTCCGTTGCCAGCAATTTCTTTTTCATTAACCCACATTACACTTTTTAAATCTTCATGATTATTGTCTACGCCGCCATCAATTACTGCTACAATCACGGTTCGGGAGGGCAGATCTTTCAAAAGAGTGGAATATGTCTTTTCTGTACTGAGTCCCTGAAGATGATCGGCCTCGGGATCACGGAGGAACCAATCCTGCGGCGGGGCTGTCGCCGAGGAAGTTTGTGCAAAAGATGAGGCAAAAGCGCAAATAAAGAAGGCTGCGGTGCAGAATGGGGTACGATATCGCATAGAACTCCCGATGATTAAACAGTTAAGGTCAACAAAGTAAACTCAGATAAACGCGAAGGTGGGAAAATTATGGAAAAGCGCTGAAAATATTACTTCTGAATGCTCTTCGGGGATAACGAAGGACGCAGTTTAGTTACACCACCGACCTTTGATGAAATTTAAAACCAACAGCCATGGTACAGTTCAGCCTCTTATCCGTAACCCTTTTTTATAGCTTATTTTTTTACTTCGTTGTCACTGTTCAGAATGAGAAGAGAACGTTGGAGTCAAAACACGAGCAGATTCCACAGGCAATCTAAGTGGTGATCATGTTTTGTGATAAGTTGAATTAAATAATATTTCAAACACTTCTAGCTCTTTTTTAAAGGAGCGACTTGGGGGCGTTTAAAAGGACCCAACTACCAGATAGTTGGGTTTTTTTTATTAGGTTTTGTCGATCAATAAAAAACCCAACCATTGCTAGTTGGGTTTTGAAGTGCCGAAGGGGGGACTCGAACCCCCATACCTTGCGGCACACGCCCCTGAAACGTGCGTGTCTACCAATTTCACCACTTCGGCATTAAGTCCTCTCCCTGGGGGAGAAGGTTTGGGTGAGGGCGGTTGTGCCCGCGACTGGACTCGAACCAGCACACCTTACGGAATACGCCCCTCAAACGTACATGTCTACCAATTTCACCACGCGGGCATTACTTAAAACGAGGGGCGGCAAAGGTAAAAAGCTTTTAATAACATGCCAACCTTCGTCTGCCGAAGCTTTAGCGAAGGCGGATTTATATCTGCCTGAGTAAAATAGCTGCTTTGCCTATTGCAACGGAGCCGAGAATGAGATTTGAACTCACGACCTGCTGATTACGAATCAGCTGCTCTACCCCTGAGCTACCTCGGCATATATTGCCTAAATTATTAACAAAAAGTATAACTTGACGCTAAGTTATGCTATCTAAAAAGTGCAAATACGCGATTCACGCGCTCGTTTACCTTGCTGAACGCTATCAGCAGGGACCTGTTCATATCCAGGACATTGCCGAAGCGCAGCACATTCCCAAAAAATTCCTGGAAGCCATTCTTTTGGAAATGCGCAATGCGAAAATTCTCCATAGCAAAAAGGGAAAAGGTGGGGGCTATTATTTGTATAAAAAGCCCGAGGACGTAAACATGGTTGAAATCATCCGGCTTATGGATGGTGCTATCTCCCTCTTGCCTTGCGTTTCGCTCAATTATTATGAGCCGTGTGAAGAATGTCGCGATGAAGTTACATGCGGTATTCGTGACGCTTTTACCGGAGTGCGCGATGAGACCCTTAAGCTGCTTGCCAAGAGCACATTAGCACATATAGTCAAGAGACAGAGGGAGTTAGGTAAATAGTTTAATAATCTATTAATTTGATAGACTTTAGTTTTATATTTGCCCTCCAACAATAAAATAAAAGTAGATATGGCAATTCGATTAGGAGACATAGCGCCTGATTTTCAGGCCCAGACCTCAGAAGGTACAATTCAATTTCATAAATGGTTAGGTGATGGATGGGGTGTGTTGTTTTCGCATCCCGCTGACTTCACACCAGTATGTACTACAGAATTGGGTGCAGTAGCGAAGCTCAGGTCAGAGTTTGACAAGCGAAATGTAAAAGTTGTAGCATTGAGTACTGATTCAGTGGAGTCACATGGAAAATGGATTGGTGATATCAATGAAACTCAGGGCACTGAAGTGAACTTTCCATTGATCGCAGATCCATCATTTGAAGTAGCGAAGCTTTATGATATGATCCATCCGGAAGTAAGCGATAAGTTTACGGTACGGTCCGTATTTGTAATCGGGCCGGATAAAAAAGTTAAACTTACAATCACGTATCCTGCAGCCACGGGAAGAAATTTTGATGAGATCATTCGTGTGATTGATAGTTTGTAACTTACTGCCAAATACAGTGTTGCTACGCCAGCCAACTGGAAACATGGCGAAGATGTAATCATTACAGCGGCGGTTAAGGATGAAGAAATAGCAGGCCGTTTTCCGAAAGGACATACCCGGGTAAAACCATATTTGAGGACAACACCGCAGCCTAATATTTAGAATTCAACTATAATTGTTACGAAAAGACCTTCTTTTGGAGGTCTTTTTGTTTTACAGCCCTTCATATTTGACGAATACCTGTAAATTTGCAGTTTCATTTTAATGACACCTGTGCAGAAAGAAAAACCCATGAACGAACTTCCTATAATGCAGGAAGGAGAAGGAATCACATTGTTTTATCCTCATGTTCCAAAAAAAGCTATTGAGGCTGTAACTGAAGTTTTACAAGGTCGTTGGATAGGACAAGGTCCACGCGTAGCTCAATTTGAAAAAGAATTTGAAGAAAAATTCGCAGGAGGAGGCAAAGCCCTGGCTGTTGGATCGGGTACGGATGCACTTCACCTTGCATACATTCTTGCAGGACTAAAAGAGGGAGATGAGGTAATAACTCCTGTATTTACATGCACGGCTACGACCATTCCATTCCTCTATATGGGCGTTGTCTTCAGGTTCGCGGATGTAGATCCAAAAACGCTTAATATAAATGTAGATCACGTGCGAGAATTGGTGAATGAAAAAACCAAAGCCATTGTGTGTGTTCATTATGGCGGACTTCCATGTGATATGGATGAATTGCTTGCTATCGCATCGGAATATAACATTCCTGTTATTGAAGATGCCGCTCATGCAATAGGTGCCACTTATAAAGGAAAGAAGATAGGGGAAATTTCTCCTTTCACGATGTTTTCATTTCAGGCTATTAAACACATTACTACCGGTGACGGTGGAATGTTGCTGGTTCAGGATCATGCTATTGTTCCAAAGGCCGAGCGTATTCGTTGGTTTGGCATTGATCGCTCCAATAAGCAAAAGGGCACCTGGGAAAATGATATCTGGGAAGTTGGATACAAATATCAAATGACGGACATCAGCGCTGCTATGGGATTGGCAGGCCTTCAAGAATTTGATCAGACACTTGCCAATAGACAAAAATTATATCAGGCGTATAAAAAAGGACTCGAAGGCGCCAACGGTATTACATTGATCGGAGCCGACGCCACAGATCGAACACACGCAGCGTGGCTCTGCACTGCCCTGGTTGATAAGAGGCAGGATTTTATGAACAAGCTTCGTGATCAGAAAGTAGAGTCAGGCCAGGTACACTATCGTAATGATCGCTATTCTGTTCTTGGCGGCCGGCGCTTCGACCTTCCGCACATGGATGCAATTGAAGATAATTATATTGTATTACCATTGCATCAGCATATGGATGAGGCGGATGTGGAATATATATGTAAGGTGGTGAAGAACGGGTGGTAGAGGGAGCTTAATGGAGCCTAAAGCTTAAAGTAGAAAGCTTAAAGCTGGAGCGCAATTAGGTAGGAGATTGGATTTCATTTCGGGTGTGTAAATTAAACTGTGTCAGTTAATAATTATCGTAATCATACCTGATGTTGGAATGTGGTCAACTCCCACGTATCCACTGGAGTGCAATGTTATAAAATTTAGTTTGGAGTTGTCCATCATTTCGACATCAATGC
>JANYDR010000024.1 GCA_025363495.1 Cyclobacteriaceae bacterium
ATCGTTTTTTGGATGGCGTAAATCTTTTGAGCTATTTCACTTTGCTCTGTTGTCCACTTATCATACTTCCTATTATTCTCAGAGATCTCACTCAGGTAGCGCGTGCGACTTGGTGGAATCACAAAAACTTTCTCAGACATCTGTAGCGTTACATGGAAAGATGATCTTAAATCCCCTCCGGTCTTTTCCTGTATCTTGTCGATTACTTGTCTGTAAAGCTGATTGGTACCCGGATCGTTGAATTGAGAGGCGATGGTGCCAAACACTGGCATGTCTTCCGGCTTTTTATCCCATAGCTGATGATTGCGTTGAAACTGTTTTTTTACATCGCGCAAAGCATCCAACGCACCTCGCTTATCAAACTTATTGAGTGCGATAACATCGGCAAAGTCCAGCATGTCGATTTTTTCAAGCTGAGTTGCAGCGCCATACTCTGGCGTCATTACGTAAAGAGATACATCACTGTGATCTATAATCTCTGTATCGCTTTGTCCAATACCGGATGTTTCCAGAATGATGAGATCGTAACTGGCAGCTTTCAATACCTGAATTGCTTCTTTCACATAAACAGAAAGGGCAAGGTTGGATTGCCTCGTGGCAAGTGAGCGCATGAATACACGTGGATTATTAATGGCATTCATGCGGATACGGTCACCAAGAAGTGCTCCGCCTGTTTTTCGTTTCGAGGGATCTACCGAAATAAGTCCAATGGTTTTGTCCTTAAAGTCAAGTAAAAATCTTCTCACGATTTCATCAACCATTGAAGATTTGCCGGATCCGCCAGTGCCAGTGATTCCAAGGACCGGTACTTTTGCACTCTTTGCGATGGAGTTGATGTAATTGAAAACTTCTTTATGATGATCGTAATAATTTTCTGCTGCAGAAATTAATCTTGCAATGGCGAGGGGATTTTTAGAAGAAAGTTGGTCGACTTCGTTCTCCAATTTATTTCCTAATGGAAAATCACTTTGCATTACAAGATCATTGATCATTCCCTGGAGTCCCATAGAACGTCCATCATCGGGGGAGTAGATGCGGGTGATGCCATAGTCCATCAGTTCTCTGATCTCCTCCGGTAATATCACGCCGCCTCCACCTGCAAAGATTTTGATATGTCCCGCTCCCTTTTCCTGGAGCAAATCGTACATGTATTTAAAATATTCATTGTGCCCGCCCTGGTAGCTCGTCATGGCAATGGCTTGTGCATCTTCCTGAATAGCGGTATTCACTACTTCTTCTACACTGCGGTCGTGACCAAGGTGAATCACTTCACAACCTGTTGCCTGAATTATCCGCCGCATGATGTTGATGGCAGCGTCGTGACCATCAAACAAACTGGCGGCTGTGACAATGCGAACTTTGTTCTTGCGTGTATATGGTTTTGGAGCCTCGTGACCTGCGAGATTTTTCTTTTCTGTCTTATCGGGTGTAACTGCGTGCTGACTCATGAAATGGTGCTGAATAGCTATGGGATACAAAAATACTTAGAATGGGAGTAAGAAGCTAACAGTTGGTAGGGTGGGGTGCGGTAGTTGGTGATTGGTAAAAGGTAGTTGGTGGCACATTTTAAGTTGAAAAATCTAACACCTAACCGTAACCACCTTTTACCAACTTCCAGTTACTTTTTACCTTTTGGCATTGATCTTCTTAACAAGATCCCAATATTCCTTCCCATACGCCACGAACACTTCCTCTCCCTTTTTAATAGCTGTTGTGGCTTCAATGAAACAACGCTTGCCATAAATATTGTATTCTGAATTATTGCGAAGTCCTTTTACGCGGCTATGTCCGGCGGCATCATTGGCGTAACGGCCAAGGGCGGTTTTGGATGGTTCACCATTGATGGTGTCTATCCGGTTGACCCTTAGTAAATAACCATTATATCCATCTTCATGCTTTACATCTTCCCACTTTTGATGCCTGCCTTTGTATTCCACAATGCGGTCGCCTTTGTGAATATCAACACGGGTGAAAAGCCCCTTGCCGGCGTTTGGCAATTGTGATTTCTTAATGAAAAGGTGTTTTCTGGAAATGTTCATGCCGAAAATTAGACTATCTTCAAGTCGCGACTGCGATTTAATATAAATATCAATTTCAAACTATGAACCTCTCCAGAAGAAGCATCTTAAAAAGCCTTGGTCTCAGTACTCTGGCACTCACAACTTTTGATTTATTTGGAAAAACAAATGAATTTCAATCATCCATGCCAGAGGCAGATGATCCTGAGTATTGGAAGAAAATCCGGGATCAGTTTACTTTATCAAAGGACAAGGTTTTTTTCAACACGGGTACAGTTGGCGCGATGCCGAAGGTAGTGGTTGATAAAATGGTTGAACATACGCGCTATCTGGCCGAAAATGTGGCAGACTGGGCGTATAAAGATGATAACAAAGAGGAATTCATAAGTGGTTATAATAATCTTATTCCTATCCGCACACGTGTAGCGAAATTGTTAAATGCTACCGTTGCAGAGATTGCAATGACGGATAACGTTACCAATGGGATGAGCTATATCGCTAATGGTATTACGTTACAACCCGGGGATGAAATTTTAACTACAGATCAGGAGCATTCCGGCGGAAAAGGAGGATGGCTCGTAAAAGAAAAACGTTACGGAGTAGTTTTTAAAACAGCTGTGGTGCCAAAGCCGGCAAAGAGTTCCTCGGAGGTATATGATAGTATCGTGAAAGCCTTAACACCCCGTACCAAAGTATTAATGCTGTCGCACATGATCTCCGGAAGCGGAGCGATACTTCCCGTAAAAGAGCTTTGTGCTGAAGCAAGTAAGCGTGGAATTTTTACAGTGTTGGATGGAGCTCAAACCATCGGACAAATTAAAGTAGATGTAAAAGATCTCGGATGTGATGTGTACCTCGGATGCTTTCATAAATGGATGGGGGCACCTGCCGGCACTGGATTCATGTTTGTAAAGGCAGACAGAATGAAAGAGATTTGGACTACTGTAGCGAGCACCAAATGGGATGATCATGCTGATGAAGGATTTCGTTTTACACAACGTGGTACTGGTAATTTTCCTGTGCTGAAAGGACTGGAAGCGGCCCTTGACTTTCATGCTGAGATAGGTCCCGATAGGGTATATGCAAGAATTAAATTCCTGGGCGAACGCTTAAGAACCGGCTTGCGACAAAATAAGAAGGTAAAGATATTCTCACCTTCAGATGAAACGATGTGCGCAGGTATTACTGTTTATAACGTTGACGGCCTCACCGGAACGCAACTTCAGGACGCTTATTGGGCCAAGGCAAAGATGCGTCCACGTTCTCAGGGTGATCAATTTGGAGTGCGCCATTGCACAAATATTTTTAATAGTCCTGAGGAGATCGATAAGGCAATAGCAATTGTGAAGGAATTGTCAGCTTAGAATAATTAATAATAGTGAGAAGAGTAGTATAACAAAGTTTAAGTGCTGAAAAGAGAATAGTTGTATGATAGATGGAGTGGTATATCAAACCGCCTGGCCGGTCGGGAAGAAAATCCTGTTTCGTTTCTTTTTTATTTACCTGATGCTCCAGATTGCACCCTGGACATGGCTTGATGCTTTGCCGGGTGTCACTTATGTTACGGGTTATTACGATTCGGCGGTTAATTGGTCTGTCGAGAATTTCAATAGGCATATTTTTCAAATAAAGGAACAGCTGGTACCCCTTAATGGAAGTGGCGACACTTCTTTTGGTTGGGCAGCAGTATGTCTTTTTATTTTGGTGGCTCTAATTGGATCAATCATTTGGAGTCTTATCGATCAAAGAAGAAGGAGTTATGATATTGCTGATTATTGGTTGCGGAATTTCGTCCGGTATTTTATTGCCATGCATGCTTTGGGATATGGGATTATAAAAATCTTTGCGTTGCAAATGTATTTCCCCAATATCAGTCAGCTGGCAACTCCATTAGGTGATTTTCTGCCCATGCGTTTGTCGTGGTTATTTATAGGTTATTCATTACCGTACCAGATATTTTCGGGCATCATGGAGGCAATGGCTGGCGTGTTCTTGCTGAATAGAAAGACTGTTACGCTTGGTTTGTTGATGGCGACGGGAGTGTTTATCAACGTTGTTCTTCTTAATCTTTCGTACGATATACCAGTAAAGATATTTTCAATGCACCTACTGTTTTATTGTTTTTATCTTCTTGCATATGACACGAAAAGACTTGTGTCGTTCTTTGTGTTTAATAAGCCTGTTTCCCGAAATGAAATGTATGATGTTTCGTTTCTGAAGAAATGGAGCAGGCTTACAAGAGTAGGAGTGAAGAGTCTTTTTATAATTCTTTTTTTATTACTTCCTTTTTATAATAGCTGGAAACGTGTTGAAGCAGGGGGGAATATCACCGAATTGAAGCCTATTAAACCTGGTTTATACGATGTTAAAATATTTGTTCTGAATGGTGATACTATTCCGCCTTTGCTAACAGATACCTTGAGGTGGAGGGATGTTGTGTTCGAACGGGATGGTGGTGGAAGCGTTAATTCGGTTGATACGATGTTTCGTCAGCGATACAGAAGAGGATATTTTGTTTATAAACCAGATACTGCAACTCATACTCTGAACTTTAAGAAACGATTGGTTACGAATGCTGAGGTTCCTCTATTTGACTTGAGTTATGAAGTACCAAGCGAGAGAACATTGAAGCTATGGGGAAAGGTCAAAAATGACTCTTTATATGTCGAGCTTATCAAAAGCAATCGTCATTTTCAACTCACTGAGCGGCAATTTCATTGGTTGTCGGAATATAATCGGTAGAAGGAGTGCGATGAAAGCTACAATTCAGGAGCCACCGGTAAAGGCAAAGCCTTATGTTGATATGGATGTGCTGGCGTCCATTCATCCTGAGCTTCTAAACGATGCATACATTTATGTCCACTGTCATTTTGATAATGATGGAGAGGAGATGCTTATCCGGATTTGGAGAACTACATTTCTGATTGATCGTTCTTCTTCGGCAAGATCAGAATTAGTTCATGCCGAGAATATAAGTTATGCACCGCAATGGACAATGGTACCGGAAAATCAACCATTCAATTTTCTTTTGATATTCGCACGACTTCCAAAATCATGTGCGCAATTTGATTTGGTGGAGGAGATTGCGCAGCCGGGAGGGTTTTTTGTGAGGGACATACGGAGGAATGAAAGTGATGTTTATCATGTGGAGTTGAAATAATTTGAGAATGCCGGGTTGGCGCTCCTCCGGAGCTTAAATGCATTCAACACAGAGAACACTAAGAAATGCTCACAGAGGTTCACAGAGAAATTCAAAGCAAAAGCTCTGTGGAACTCTGTGTTGAATTCACTCGGTGTTCTCTGTGTTGAATGTATTTCAAACACCGAAGGTGTTCACATCTTAGGGATTCAGAATTTTATAAAGTAACCCAATACTAACAAACCGTTAAATGAATCTCTTAAAACCCTTTTCATTTATAATTTTAATTTCTCTGCTGGACGCATGTTCCAAAAAGGAAAAGAATGTCTTTGATCAACAAGGAGAATTCTGCGCGAGTATTCATAGAAACGATTCCATTAGTCTTTCGAAAGAGCTTGAGCCGGTAGCTGGATTGATGAAAGACAGTACCGGTGTTTATGTACTGGAAGACGGTGGCGGTTCTATGGTGGCTCGGGCGTGGTTGAGTGAATACGCAGAGAAGACCATTGATATTCAGTATTTTATTTTTTCGCCGGATAATGTTGGTCTGATTGCTTGTGATTATTTAGTACGGGCAGCGGACCGTGGAGTTAAGGTCAGGATTATTGTTGATGATATCATGGTGGACGCCAGTG
>JANYDR010000144.1 GCA_025363495.1 Cyclobacteriaceae bacterium
GAATTATCATGGGTATCTATGCTTTGCAAAAAGTATTTGAAGAAAAGACCTATGCGAATTTGAGAGGAGGTTTGCTAGAAAGCTTTGCGTCGCTGTTTGGTACCAATGTGAAGTTGTATATCTATCCGGCCTGGAAAAAAGACTCACACGAATTATTCACACTTAAAGATTTTGAAGAGCAGTTACCTGCTAATACTAAAAACCTGTTCAAATATCTCGTTGACAATAATAAGCTTGAGGACATCCAGGACGCCAACGTAAATAATCTTCATATTATTTCAGACAACGTTCTGGCCATGATCCGAAAAGGGGAGATAGGTTGGGAGAAGTTCGTTCCTCATAAAGTGGAGGCAGCAATTAAGGAACATGGGTTGTTTGATTATCCGTATAAGACGGAGGTGAAGGAGGTTACGAGTGCCGTTGTCAACTAATTTGAGGATTTGAAAATGTCCTTCCGAATTTGAATTTGCGAATTGATTCGTTTCGTAAGAAATAAATCTCACTTCGATATTCGACATTCATTTTAATTCGCCCTACAAATCCCCCTTCGCTTTCATCCTGCTAAAATATGACCTTGCCTCAGCAAGTACTTTCGGCGCCAGTAAAAATCCCGATACCATTGTTGGTACTGCCATCAATGCATAGGCAATATCAATGATGTTCATTACATCGGTCATTGAGGCAACTGCTCCAATGATGATGGTAGCCAGATAAAAATAATCATAGTACTTCGCTACTTTTGCACCGACAAGAAACGTTAGTGCTTTGCTTCCATAGTACGAATAAGAAAACAAAGATGTTATTGCAAAGAAGAATGCGCAGAGTAATAATAAATACTTTCCAATTCCCGGAAGGGCCGACTGAAATGCCATTGCCGTAAGTGTAACTCCACTCGCTCCGGAAGTTTCCCAAACACCGGTAACAAGTATTGCAAGGGCCGTAAGGGAACATACGAGTAGCGTGTCGATCGCGGGACTTAACATGGACACAAGGCCTTCACGGATCGGTTCGGTGCTCTGCGATGCTCCCAGCGCCATTGGAGCAGTTCCTATTCCTGCTTCATTAGAGAATGATGCTCTTCGAACACCCGCCACGATCAATCCACCAACAAGTCCACCTAATGCCGGTTCACCATGATAACTGTTCGCCGCGAAGGCATCAGTAATGATAAGCCAGAGATAATGTGGTACCGCAGAAATATTTACAATAAGAATTGCGAGTACTGAAAAGAAATAGATAATAATCATTAACGGCACCATCTTACCGGCCCAGCTTCCAATGCGTTGAATTCCTCCGATGATTACCATCCCTGAAATAATAGTAAGAATAATTCCAATGATGAATTTTAATGTATTGATCTCAAATCCAAGAAAGCCGAATGACATAACTCTTGTTTCTGGTGAATCAATACCAATATCAATGATCGCCTGTGTCAATTGATTTGCTTGGAAGATTGGAAGGCAGCCTATCATGCAACAAAGGCAAAATAAAACTGCCAGTGGTTGCCATGGTTTACCCAATGCTTCCCTGATAACATACATCGGTCCACCCTGGATAGTGCCCTCTGAATCTTTTCCACGATACATCACTGATAAGGTGCTGGTGAAGAAATTCGTTGACATTCCAACAAACGCCGTCACCCACATCCAGAACAAAGCGCCAGGCCCGCCAATGCTGATGGCCGCTGCCACACCGGCAATGTTTCCCATCCCGACCGTAGAAGCCAATGCGGTTGAGAGCGCTTCATATGGACTTATCTGTCCCGGATCATTTGGATTGTGGTACTTGCCACGAAGAATTGCAATCGAATGAAAGAAGTATTTATAATGAATGAATCGGGAGTAAAGAAAAAAGAATAGTCCGCCGAGTATTAATAAGAAAAGAACAGGGGTCCAGACACCGGTGGCAATTGAGGATATTAATTCACTCATGAGAGGTTGGTTAAGTGAAGCAAAATAGGCCGAAAAGATTAAAGATGAAAGCTTGGCGAGAGGTGGGAGTCGTCCGACGGCTCGTTATCATCCGCTGCCAAGCCGTCGGACAGCTATCTTCTCGCGGCCATCAATCCGTTCGACACACCCATCCAATTACACAACTGCCACAAAATTCGTGAGCCCACATTCGCATCCCAGTCATCAAGCTGACCGGGTGCCACTTCATTTAAGTCAAAGCCAATTATAGTTCGTCCGCTCGTGATTACCGTTTTGATCAGCGTTGTTGCCTGATAGAATTCAAGGCCGCCGGGAACCGGTGTGCCTGTATTTGGGCAAAGTTTGGGATCTAGTCCATCGATGTCAAAACTGATATAAACTTTCTCGGGAAGTTCACGGACGATTTCTACACAAATGCTTTCCCAGGATTTACCCTCACTCAGATTTTTTTTAAGGTCGTCGTCAAAAAATGTTTTTATTCTTACGGGGTTGCGTGTGATAAATTGAAACTCTTCGTCGCATAGATCACGAATTCCCACCTGTACAAGCTTTGTGATGGCGGAAATTTTCAACGCGTTGAACATAATTGAACCATGAGAATAGGTGAAGCCTTCGTATGATTTTCTTAAATCGGCATGAGCGTCAATCTGCAATATGCCAATGCGGTCGTGTTTTTCTCCCAGCGTGCGTATGAACCCAAGCGGAATGCTGTGATCGCCACCCAGCAACCCAACCATTTTACCTTCGCTTAAATATTTCTGTGTGGTTCGGTTTACATAAATATTCAGACTTTCGCATGATTCATTAATCTTACTTGAAATGATGGTAGAATGATCATCGCCATGTGTCGTAGCTACATGATATTGATCAACCAAAAGCCTTAAGCGATCACTTTCTTCTTTTATCTCAGCAGGTATTGGTAACATGGAGATTCCAAACTTCCATGCATCAGGAATTTCCCGAAGAAAAAAATCAATCTGCCGTGAAGATTTTAATATCGCTTCAGGAGCATTGGCAGTACCTGTCCGATAGGATACGGTTGCTTCCCACGGAAGTGGAATGATAATAAGTTTTGCATTCGCGGGAGAGAAAGGCAATCCAAAAAGTCTGTCACGTATTCCAGGTCCATTAATATCAAATTTTTCTATAGGTTCTTCCACTGTTACATTTTAGGCTGTCTGATGTTTAAGATTTGCTTGCCGGGACCGTTCAGTTTTTTCCACGAATCGGCCTTGAATTCAAAGGCTACTAACTGACAAGTATTAAGATCAAAAAAGGTTACTGCGAGCTCGCTTGCAAACAGCGATATACCAGGATTGTGCCCAACGATCATCACATTATTAATGTCATCAGGTAATTCACCAATTATCTCGAGCAGATGCGTCATTAATGCATCATATAAATCCTCCCGGAACTGAATTTTTTCTGACGGAATAGAGTGAGTTTCATTAAAGAGCCCAAGAGTCTGCCGGGTGCGTGCGGCAGCGCTACAGAGAATTAAATCAGGAAAATTGTTCTGCTCCGAAAATTTTTTTCCACAAGACCTCGCTTCTTCTTCTCCCTGAGGTGTGAGCAAACGGTCATAATCGCGCTGGCCGCTCTGTTTACCAGCACTTTGTGCGTGGCGCAACACGAAGATGATTTTGCTCATTTGATTGTATAAAACCTTTCGAAATACTGTCAAAATTATCCCTAAATACCATCACTGAAAATTGATTTTTTAAAAAATTGTGATATTTGGGGCCTTTGCCTGTTCACAAACAGGCAGTCAACTTAAGAAAATTGATGGCAAAGAACCTTGTGATTGTTGAATCTCCTGCGAAAGCCAAGACCATAGAAGGTTATCTGGGAAAGGATTATAAAGTGAGTTCCAGTATGGGTCATATCCGCGATTTGCGGAAGGGAAATGGAGCGATTGATACTGAAAATAACTTTGAACCTACCTACGAAGTAAGTCCCGAGAAAAAGGATGTCATCGCAAACCTGCGAAATCTGGCCGATGATGCCGAAATGGTTTACCTGGCGAGTGACGAGGACCGTGAGGGAGAAGCTATTTCCTGGCACCTGAAAGAGGTACTTGACCTCGCAGATTCAAAGACCCGAAGAATTGTATTTACCGAGATCACTAAAAATGCGATCCTGAATGCTATTCAAAATCCCCGCGGTATTGATATTGATCTTGTTAATGCGCAGCAGGCAAGACGTGTGTTAGACCGCCTCGTAGGCTTTGAATTATCGCCAATTCTTTGGAAGAAAATAAAGACTGGATTATCCGCCGGTCGTGTGCAGTCAGTGGCAGTAAGATTGGTTGTTGAGCGCGAGCGTGAGATTGAACGCTTCGAAGCCAAATCATCTTTTAAAGTCTCTGCTATTTTCGATCTTGGAAATGGTAAAAAACTTGTAGCAGAACTTGGTGAAAAATTTAACTCGGAAAAAGAAGCACAGGAATTTCTTGACTCATGTGTTGGAGCTGCATTTACGATAAGTGACTTAATAAAGAAGCCAGCAAAAAAATCGCCTGCGCCTCCGTTTACAACTTCAACATTGCAGCAAGAAGCGGGACGAAAACTTGGCTTTTCAGTTTTGCAAACTATGATGGTAGCACAAAAACTCTATGAGGGAGGTAAGATCTCTTATATGCGTACTGATTCCGTCAATCTATCCGATGAAGCAGTGGCAGGAGCGACGAAGCAGATTGCAAGTGCCTATGGAAATGAATTTATTCAGACAAGAAAATATAAAACGAAATCATCCGGTGCCCAGGAAGCTCACGAAGCTATCCGCCCTACTGATTTTTCTACAACCGAAGCAGGTATCGATAGGAATGGTCAGCGCTTATATGAGTTAATCTGGAAGCGGGCGATTGCATCTCAGATGGCAGATGCCGAGTTGGAACGCACAACAGCAACAATAAAAATTTCAACGAATCCACGCACGCTTACTGCATCGGGAGAAGTTATCAAATTCGAAGGATTTCTGAAGGTTTACCTGGAATCCAAAGATGATGAAGAAAGTGAAGGGGAGGAAGATGATAGTAAAGTGTTGCCTCCATTGACGATTGGGCAAGACCTGCCATTGAAAGAGCTTACTGCCACTGAAACGTTTACCCGACATCCAGCACGATATACTGAACCTACACTTGTAAAGAAGTTAGAGGAACTTGGTATTGGTCGTCCGTCTACTTATGCACCAACGATCTCTACAATTCAAAAACGTGAATATGTTGTGAAAGAAGCACGTGAGGGAAAAGACCGGAAGTACACAGTTCTTACCCTAGCCGATAATAAAGTTTCTGGTAGAGTTGAGTCCGAAATAACAGGAGCGGAGAAGAACAAACTTTTCCCCACCAATATTGCGATGGTCGTGAATGACTTTTTAGTCGATCACTTTCCTGATATAACTGATTATTCATTTACTGCGAACATTGAACAAGAGTTTGATGAGATCGCCGCCGGCAAGGTGAAGTGGCAAAAGATGATCGAACAGTTTTACAGACCGTTTCATAAAACAGTAACATCAACAGAGTTGGTGGAGAGATCATCTGTTCAAAATAAAGTTCGTGAATTGGGCATTGATCCTAAAACTGGCAAGAAAGTATACGTTAAGTTAGGTCGCTACGGCGCGTACGCACAGATAGGCGAGAATGTTGAGGAAGGTGTGAATGATGAAAAACCAAAGTTTGCAGGACTTCGTCCTGGCCAATTTATTGAGAGTATAACACTTGACCAGGCGTTGGAAGTGATGAAGATGCCTCGGGATCTTGGAACATTTGAGGATATAGCAGTAGTTGCAAACATCGGAAGATTCGGTCCGTACGTTTTGCATGACAAGAAATTTATTTCTATTCCGAAAGGTGAAGATCCATACACTATTACACCTGAACGTGGAGTAGAACTGATCAAAGCCAAGAGAGAAGCAGATGCTAATAAACTGATCAAAGCTTTTCCTGAAAATCCGGACATCCAGGTTTTGAATGGTCGATTCGGACCTTACATAAAGGCGGGAACGAAGAATGTAAAAATTCCAAAAGGAAAAGAACCCGCATCACTTACATTGGAAGAATGCGTTGAGCTTGCCGCGAATGCACCTGAAAAGAGAGGACGTTTTGGAAGATTCGGTGCAAAGAAGAAAGAGGAGCCGAAGAAGGTTGAGAAACCGGCTAAGGTTGCAAAGGTTAAAGTTGTGAAAGCTGTTGGGGATAAAGTTGTTGCGGAGAAAAAGCCGAAGGTTGCTGCGAAGAAGGTAGCGAAGAAAAATTAATTGGTAATTGGTGAGTCGGTAATCAGTAATCAGTAATCAGTAATCAGTAAGTGGTTGGCACCAGTGGAGCGGTATTCGTTAATTGTTAACCTTAGTCCCTACACTTATATAACGGATAACGATTAACCATCAACGTTTAATAATTTGCTTTATGGTTAAGAAGTTAGTCGTTCTAACAGGAGCGGGGATCAGTGCTGAAAGTGGCATCCCAACTTTTCGTGATTCGGGTGGACTATGGGAAGGACATCGTGTGGAGGATGTAGCCACTCCAGAGGGATGGCAAAAAAATCAAGCATTGGTTCTTGATTTCTATAATCAACGGCGGAAGAAAGCACTTGAAGTAAAGCCTAATCGTGGCCATGAAATACTAGCAGAACTGGAAAAGGATTTTGATGTGACTGTAGTCACGCAAAACGTTGATAATCTGCATGAAAGAGCTGGTTCGTCGAAGGTTATTCATCTTCATGGAAGTCTTTTTGAATCCCGGAGTACGACTGATGAATCACTGATTTATCCGATAGAAGGCTGGGAACTTAATCCTGGAGATAAGTGTGAAAAAGGGTCTCAACTGCGACCAAATATTGTATGGTTTGGAGAGATGGTTCCGATGATAGAAGTTGCAGCAACCATAGCATCAAAGGCTGATATTTTTTTGGTGGTCGGAACCTCGATGGTTGTTTATCCTGCAGCGGGATTGATCGATTATGTTGGCCGCGATGTTCCCAAATTTATTGTTGATCCGAAAGTTCCGGAGATGAGGAGTTCACCCAATCTCTATTTTATTCCTGAGAAGGCAAGTATTGGTATGGAGCTGGTAAAAGCCAGACTATTAAGTTCCGGTTTCTAATTTCCATTTTCCATTTTCTATTTTTCATTTCCCCAACTCACAACTCAAATATCTTCGTCATCAACACCCACTTCTCACCCGGCTTCGCATTAGGCAGCGCTTGCTGGTAGTTCCACATAAGTTTTTCCCATTCCTGCACTTTTGAATTAATAGCGTCTGCCTGGGATTTTTTTATC
>JANYDR010000145.1 GCA_025363495.1 Cyclobacteriaceae bacterium
CATGGCGTGTGTACAATGTCATAGTCATCCGTATGATCCGTTCCGGCATGAAGAATATTATAAGCTTCTGGCATTCTTTAATGATACAAGAGACGAGGATACTCATGGTGAGCATCCCAACCTGCGCACCTATAAAGAAGAAGATCAGCAGAAGCTTGAGTCTATCCGCAATTGGGTGAAGCAATTATCCGGGGAAGAAAAAGCTGAAGAAGTGGAGCAGCTACTTAAAACAATAGAGCCCAAGTATCATCCACATGATTTTGACAAGTTTGTGAATGGTGACCTGATCGATGTGAAATGGCTGGGAATCAGGAATGGTGGAAGTGCCCGATTGAAGAATATTGATCTTACCGGTAAAGAATACTTGCTCATTAATCACAGAACAAAAGATCCTGGCGGATCATTTGATATTAAGATAGATCAATTGAATGGTGAAATTATAGCCAGCGTTAAACTCGATACAACAAAGGGTTGGGCACGTACAGTCATTTCCATTCCGCTGAAACAATCGCAGGGTAAGCATGATTTGTATTTTGTCTTTCACAATCCAAAAGCAAAACCCGGAAATGCTGTCAGCGATATTGAGTGGTTTGCTTTCAGGGAAGACTTCTTTAGAGGCGATAATAAAATCAGCAAAGAGTTTCTTGCATTACTTAATCAGGAAGTTGAGAATACACCGGTGATCATTGAGAATAAAACGTTGCAACACAGGCCAACACATGTTTTTGAAAGAGGCAACTGGCTTGTGAAAGGAGTGCAGGTTTCTCCATCTGTGCCTAAATCATTAAATCCTTTTCCGAAAGACGTTCCAGCCAACCGACTCGGTTTTGCGAAGTGGTTGATGGACCCTGCTAACCCTCTCACGTCACGAACCATTGTGAATCGCGTCTGGGAACAATTCTTTGGATATGGGTTGGTAGAAACTCTTGAGGATTTCGGTACGCAGGGTGCTATTCCTTCTCATCCTGAATTACTGGATTGGCTTTCACTCAGACTAATGAATGATCATCACTGGTCATTGAAGAAACTGATGAAGGACATCGTGATGTCGTCAACGTATCAACAGGACAGTAAAATTGATAAAGAGAAACTTGAAAGAGATCCTTTAAACAAGTGGCTTTCGAGAGGCGCGCGTGTGCGATTGTCCGCCGAACAGGTTCGTGACCAGGCGCTGACTGTCAGTGGATTATTGAGTAATAAAATGTATGGACATGGAGTGATGCCTTACCAGCCTGACGGTGTGTGGCAATCGGTTTACAGCAGCGCCAAATGGGAGCGAAGTAAAGGCGAAGATCAGTTTCGTCGCGCTGTTTACACATTTCAAAAGCGAACAAGCCCCTATCCTTCGATGATCACGTTTGATGGAAGCAGTCGTGAGGTTTGTCAGGTTAGACGTATCCGTACCAACACACCGCTTCAGTCATTGATCACGTTGAACGATCCCGTTTATCAGGAGGCGGCACATGCGTTGGCGAAACGAATGATACTATCCGGAACGTCAATCGATGATCAGATAAAAGCAGGATATAAAATGGCGGTGATGGGAGAGATCACAGCGCCTAAATTAAAAACATTGAAGCAACTTTATAAGGATGCTTTCGAAGCTTACAGGAATGATCAAAAATCAAAGGAGTCGTTGATTAAAAATGGAAGTAATGAAGAAGCTGCCATGACGATAGTGGCGGGTGCTATTCTTAATCTCGACGAAACAATTACCAAGGGCTAGAACGGTCGATATGAATCAGAATTTGAAATCAGTTTCGCGCAGACATTTTCTTTTTGAGAGTGCTGCTGGTATTGGTGCAGCGGCATTGGGTTCATTATTGGGTAGTTGTTCCAACGGCAGGAGTGCTCTGGAAATGGCAATCGATCCCTTGTCTCCGAGATCACCTCATTTTCCTGGCAAAGCAAAGAGTGTGATTTATCTTCACATGGCTGGCGCTCCATCACAGCTTGAGTTATTTGATTTTAAGCCTGCTCTGCAGAAGCTACATGATAAACCTTGCCCGCCATCATTAATGGAGGGTAAGCGTTTTGCATTCATTCGTGGTACGCCAAAGATGCTTGGTCCCCAAGCTAATTTTAAGCAGCGTGGTGATTCGGGTGCATGGGTATCTGATAATCTCCCTCACCTGGCTTCTGTTGCTGATGAATTTTCATTTTTGAAATGTGTGTCTACCGACCAGTTTAATCATGCACCGGCTCAACTTCTTGTTCATAGCGGTTCACCAAGATTGGGAAGACCAAGCATGGGTTCATGGGTAACGTATGGACTTGGAACGGAGAACAGTAATCTACCTGGCTTTGTGGTCCTTACGTCAGGGGGTAAAACTCCGGATGCAGGAAAAAGTGTTTGGGGTAGTGGATTTCTTCCATCTGTTTATCAAGGTGTTCAATGCAGGTCGCAGGGTGAACCGGTTTTATACCTGAACGATCCGGATGGTGTAAGCCGCGATCTTAAAAAGAAAATGATTGATGCTATTAATTCTGTAAACCAGGAAGACTTTAAAGAGTCAGGTGATCCTGAGACGCTTACAAGGATTCATCAGTATGAGCTCGCTTACAAGATGCAGATCTCAGTTCCTGAAGTCATGAACATAAACAACGAGCCTGATTATATTCATCAGCTCTATGGAACATCACCCGGCCAGGCTTCATTTGCTAATAATTGTCTGCTCGCGAGGAAAATGGTTGAGAAAGGTGTTCGCTTTGTACAACTGTTCGATTGGGGATGGGATAGTCATGGCACCGACGAAGATGGTGCTGTTGATATTGGATTAAAAAATAAATGCAGAGAAGTTGATAGGGCTACGAGTGCATTGATCCTTGACCTGAAGCAGCGTGGATTACTAGATCAGACACTCGTGGTTTGGGGTGGAGAGTTTGGACGAACGCCGATGCAGGAGAACCGGGAGAATAAAAACAATCCATTCCTTGGACGTGATCATCATGTGGAGGCGTTTACAATCCTCATGGCTGGTGGAGGCATAAAGAGAGGAGTGACCTATGGAGAGACTGACGAGATCGGATATTATCCCATTAGTGGCAAGGTTTCACTTCATGATGTGCAGGCGACAATATTAAATCAACTTGGTTTCGATCATGAAAAATTCACATATCAATTTCAGGGACGACCTTTTAGATTAACAGATGTGGGGGGGAAGGTTATTGGTGAGGTGATTGCTTAGGATAATGACGGACGCAAAACACATTCACCACGGAGTCACGAAGGCACGGAGAAATACACACGGGACTTTTGCTTTGTTTTTTTGTTTAAAAGTTTCGATTAAAAGCTCTGTGTGTATTTCTCCGTGTTCACTGTGGCTCTGTGGTGAATGTATTCAAACACCGAAGGTGTTTTATTTATACTTTGTTTTTAATTCATAAGATGTCAATTAACAGAAGAAAATTCATTCGCAATTCAGCCCTCGCAGGTGTGGGGGTTCTTGCATCTAAATTCAGTTCCTTTGCCAATCCGATTGGAGAATATAATGCTCCCGGATATTCACTACTAGTGATGGGAACAAACTGGGGATTCAATGGCTCTTTTAACGACCTCTGCTCAAAGCTCAGACAGGCTGGATATGATGGTCTTGAATTGTGGTGGCCAGGAAATGAGAAAGACAGAAATGAGCTCTATGCAGCGCTCGATAAATTTAATTTAAAGGTTGCCTTTCTTGTTGGAAGTGGTGATCCAAACTTTCAAAAAAACCTTGCTGAATTTCAGAACTCAGTTACCAACGCGGTAAAGACCAAGCCACTGTACATAAATTGTCACGCAGGAAAAGATTTCTTTTCGTTCGATCAGAATGTGCAATTCATCAATATGACGATAGCCCTTTCTAAAGAAACGGGTGTTCCTATTTATCACGAGACGCACCGAGGTCGTATACTTTTCGCAACGACTGTCGCTAAAACATTTTTAGATAAGGTTCCTGATCTCAGACTTACGCTTGATATTTCTCATTGGTGTAATGTTCATGAATCGTATTTACAGGATCAGGCGGAAGTTGTTGCCCTTGCATTAAGCCGCACCGATCACATTCATGTTCGTATCGGTCACCCTGAAGGTCCGCAAGTAAATGATCCCCGCGCGCCGGAGTGGGAAAATGCCGTGAAGATCCACTTTGCGTGGTGGGATCAGGTCGTTCAGCGCAAAAAGAGCGAAGGGATGAGAATGACATTTTTAACAGAATTTGGTCCACCGGATTATATGCCTACTGTTCCCTATACCCGACAGCCTCTCGGCAATCAATGGGATATTAATGCTTACATGATGGATGTTTTACGCAAACGATACGCGTGATATTGCTTACGCTAATCCTTATCGGACGACTTCATCCCGCATTGGTGCATTTGCCAATTGGCATTCTGCTATTGGCATTCCTGCTGGAGTGTCTTTCTTATTCGAAAAGATTTGAAAAACTTAAACCGGCGGTAGGTCCATCGTTGCTAGCTGGTTCAGTGTCCGCTATACTGTCTGCTGTTACAGGATACATACTTTCACTGGAGGGGGGTTATGATGCAGATCTGTTAGTATGGCATCAATATCTTGGAATATGCACAGCTGTTGTATCGGCAGGAGTCTATTTTATTGTGGAAAAATCGTCGAACAAGGGGGTAAGATTTTTTAGTTCTTTCATTTTGATTGGTCTCGTTGTTTTAACTGGCCATTTGGGTGGCTCGCTTACGCGCGGAAGTAATTATTTATTCGGCGACGAGACCGCCCTATTGACTACGGAGGTTATATCTCTTTCATCTCAAACAATTTTAAATCCGGATCAGGCGAAGGTTTTTGAAAGCGTTGTTCAGCCGATACTTTCTCAAAAGTGTTATAACTGTCATAGCAGCAAGAAACAAAAAGGTCAGCTTCGGCTGGATACAAAAGAAAGTCTGGAGAAAGGTGGCAAGCATGGTGTTGTGGTTAAGCGTGATCATCCCAATGAAAGTGAATTGATCAAAAGAATTTTATTGCCCGTGGAGGATGAACATCACATGCCACCACGCGAACATGAACAACTGACCTTTCAGGAAGCGGCAGTCATCCAGTCATGGATAGAAGAAGGAGCTTCATTTGATGCGGAGTTACAGGATTTCAAAAAACCACTTATTGTTAAGAAATTTATCAATGACTATTCCCGGGAAGAAAAAAATAATGATTTTCCTTCTGAGGACATATCTGCCGCTGATGCAAAAGCTATTGAAGAATTAAAACAGTCTGATGTTCATGTTATGCCGGTTGGTGCAAGTTCAAATTATCTTACTGTCAGTTTCTCCGAGAAGAAATTTGTTTCCGACA
>JANYDR010000149.1 GCA_025363495.1 Cyclobacteriaceae bacterium
TTAACAGCTGTGTGAAAATAGGCTGTCCGGTAAAAAATGTATTTTTGATCATGCTAGGTTTGAATGTGTGGTAACATCAAAGATAGCTGGGAGAGGTTTTTTACGAAACTTCTCCCTTATTTCCCCGGACAACAGTGATCATCAAATTTTCAAATTAATTATTCGTTTCTCAACGAATTCACCGGATTCGCCTGTGCCGCACGTAATGCCTGGGTTGATACTATCAAAAGAGCAAATGCAAGGGAGACCAATCCTGTAAGTGGAAACACCCACCATGCAATCTCTATTCTGTAGGTGTATCGTTCAAGGAACAAATTGAGCAGCCACCACGCAAGAGGAGCAGAGAGAGCAAATGAGATTAATACAAGTCTTGAAAAATCCTTTGACATTAATGCTACCAAACCTGGAACGGATGCGCCCATCACTTTTCGGATACCGATTTCTTTATTGCGTTGCTCTGCCGTGAATGCCGCAAGACCGAATAATCCAAGTCCGGTAATGATGATAGCCAGTGTTGCAAAAAGACTTGCAAGCTGACTGATCATACTGATGGAGGTAAATTTCTTTTGAAATTCAACGTCAGCGAAAGCGTATTGAAATGGATATGCTGAATTATATTTCTTAAAAATCTCTTCAGCTGTTTTCAATGAGCCAGCCAGATCGCTTGTTTTTTGAAGTCGAATGGTAACAGCGCTGATCCAATCCGGGTCAAGGATCATAAACATGGGCTTAACAGGTTTGGTAGGATCACCCATTAGTACATTGTCCACGACACCAATAAGCTCGCGTTTCTTTTCCCACAGATCAAGTCTTTCTCCAATCGGATTTTGTAAGTTCATCAAGTCCAGTCCAGCCTTGTTGACAATGATTGCCATTGAGTCGCTCTTGAAATCTTCCGAAAAATCACGTCCCTCGATAATTTTAATCCCCATTGTTTTCAGGTAGTCATATTCGCAGGCAATGGTAGTAAAGATCACTTTCTTGTCTTCCGGTTTTCCTGGCCAGCCTAAAAAATTATTCGACCAGATTTCAGTGATCGGGCTGTTGGAACGCGTAACAGCATCAACAACTCCCGAACTCAGTAACTCATTTTTTATCACTTTATAATTCTTTTCGATCTCAGTGGTGTAATCAACCGTGATTAGATTCTTCTGCTCGTATCCAAGATCGCGCGATTTGATGTGCTGGATCTGTTGATAGATGACAATTGTCCCAATGATCAATAGTATCGAGAATCCGAGCTGAAGTGTGACCAGAATTTTACGCGGTGTGCTAGCACTTTTGCCAACCTGAACTTTCCCTTTCAAAACTTTTACGGGCTGGAATGATGACAAATAGAATGCGGGATAACTTCCAGAAATAATTCCTGTAAAGAAGATCAGTGACAACGTGAAGATCCAGAATTGTGAAGACGTATAGTCAATAAATAATTTTTTCTGAACAAGGTTATTATAAAAAGGTAAAGCCAATTCAGTCATTAGAACTGCAATCCCAAATGCAAGACAGGAAATGAAAAGTGATTCTCCTATGAACTGAATGATAATCTCAATTCTTTTTGATCCAACGCTCTTGCGAATACCAACTTCACGTGCTCTTTTCTCAGAACGTGCCGTAGCCAGGTTCATGAAATTTATACAGGCGATTACCAGGACAAAAATTGCGATGATCGTGAACATCTGAACATATTCAATTTGCCCTCCGGCTATTTTGCCATTCTCAAAATCGGAGCGAAGTCTCCAGTCTTTTAAAGGATGAACGAAAAGTTCACGTTTGAAATCTTCGGGACTGTGCTTGATGATAACTTCCCGGATGGCCTTGTTAACAACCTCCGTATTGGAAGGATCATTCAGTTCAGCATATACCTGATAGGAATTATTCCCCCAATCATCTTTCCCCTTTTTTATCCACGCGTTGGTTTCATTGAGTTTCCACGGGATGAGGAACTCAAACTGAAAGGACGAATTTTTTGGAATGTCTTTTAAAACGGCCGTGACTTTTTGCTCATGCTTATTGTCAACACGGATCAGCTGATTGATGGGTTCTTTGTCGCCAAAGAGAATTTTAGCAAGGGATTCTGTTATAACGATTGATCCTGGATCGGCAAGAGCAGTCTTCGCATCGCCTTTTATGACAGGGAATTCAAACATGGTTAGAAATTCCTCACTTACGTAAAAACTATTTTTGTTGATGCGGGTGTCGCCGACCGTTACCAATCGGTCTCCGCCCCAGTCAGACACTGCGGTATTTTTAATATTACTGTCCACTGTTTTCAATGCCTCATAGGCTGGCAATGGCAGCGAGTTCCAGGAATTGATCTTGCCATCGAAAGAGGCATTTATCCACACCTGAGTCAGGCGTTCATACTTTGGATGAAATTTGTCGAACGACAACTCGTCAAATACCCATAAAAGGATTAACAGACTGCATGTAATTCCGATAGAAAGCCCGGCAATATTGATAAACGAATAGGTCTTGTTCTTTAAAAGATTCCGGAAGGTGACGAGAAGGTAGTTTCTAAACATGGATCAGTAATTAACTATGGGAGTACTTTGAAAATGGTGAAAGGTTTCAGGGATGGGTGTTGTATTTCCTGTCCACTGCTATAGAGAGTGGAAATGATTGAAAAGTTGCATGGGGTAATCTAGGCATTAGGCATTGGGAGTTAGGCATTAGGTGAGGTACCTAATAAGTTTGCATGGTCTCCAAATTCCTAAGACCCAATTCCTAAATCCTAATACCAGC
>JANYDR010000180.1 GCA_025363495.1 Cyclobacteriaceae bacterium
TGGCCAGTATGATAACGCCCGGGAAATATTCTGGGCCTCAGGCGCATGCATGATGGTGAGAACAAAATTATTCCATGAAATCGGTGGCCTTGATGAAGATTTCTTTGCCCACATGGAAGAGATTGATCTTTGCTGGCGGGTTCAGCGGGCTGGTTACAAAATACTTTATAATGGCGCGAGCACGGTATACCATGTAGGTGGTGGTACCCTTTCTGTATCAAATCCATTTAAGACCTACCTGAATTTTAAGAATGGATTAAGTCTTATCTACAAAAACCTTTCTACCAGCGAGCTTATTATCAAGTTTCCTGTAAGAATCCTTCTGGATTGGATTGCCTCCCTGAAGTTTGCGTTGTCAGGATCATTCAGGGACGGTCAGTCGGTAATCAGGGCACATCGCCACTTTTTTGGAAGCTTGGGAAAAGAAAAATCCCGAAGAAAACAGACAAGTAAATTTGGGTACAAGAAGCTACCGAATCAGTATCATGGGCTGATAGTCTGGGATTTTTTTATAGCGGGTAAGCGTAAGTATTCGGAGCTAAATCCTTAGTAGTCAGTGCAATGATCAAATACATTTCCCACAGATTCCACAGATCGGATATTTGTAGATTTTCCGCGGAACTCTTAGAATTCTGCCAAAACCTGCGGTTCAAATCAGTGGAATCTGTCGGAAATGCATTCAGCCCACCTGTTCGCAAAATTATAATGCAGAATCCCTTAGAAATCCATTAGAAATCCAACACAGAACTATTGCTTCTTCTTAGGTGCTTCCTCATGTTCAACACGAACGCCAATCCAAGATAAACGATGATTGGAGAGCCCATTGTAAGAAAAGAGGCATATATAAAGAATAGCCTGATGCTCGAGGAAGCGATCCCAAGCTTGTCGCCCAACGCAGAACATACACCAAAGGCGTGATCCTGAAAAAAATGCTGCAATCGTTTCATTTGCTCATCCATGACCTAAATCTTCATTTACCTGAGTAAAAAGCGCTTTATCGAGTAAAAAAACTATTTGCAAATATAACGGCTTTCAGGACGGGGTCTTATGGCAACCTCTTTATTTTTTTGACTATTATTGCAAAAAAATAGCGATAACGTTAGCTTTGCGACTCGTTTTCGATAACCTTAAAAAACCATCCATGAGAAAAGTAGTATACTCGGTTGTGATCATCGGCATGTTAAGTCTGGCCGGATGCACGCTTCCCCAAATGATTAAACTGGCGAAGCAGCAAAACCTGACGGTGACGCCCAATCCGCTGGAAGTCCACAAAGACACAGTTGCCTATGAAATGGCCGCCAGCTTACCAGTTAAAATGCTGAAAAAGGGTACTGTTTACACCCTTAACAGCTTTTACAAGTATGGCGACAAAGAAATGGCGCTTCCAGGCATACCTTTCAAAGGTGATGACTATCCAAAGGCCGCTACTGAGCAACCAAAAATTACCAAAAGCTTTTCTTTCCCTTATGCACCAGCTCTGAAGACTGGTACTCTTCAGGTGGAAGGTGTTGCTTCGAAAGGAGCAAAATCAAAAACCACTCCCCGCCTGGATGTTGCTGTAGGTCTTATCACCACCAGCAAATTGGTTCTGAACTCTTACTACGTTGCTTTTGCAGATCATGGTTATAACAACAAAGAGGAAATTATTCCGATTGTTATTCCTGATTTCCTTTTCGAACAAGGAAAATCAGTGCTCCGTACTTCAGAAATGAAAAGCGATAAAGCAAAACAACTTGATGCATTCATCGCTTCTAAAAATATCACACGCACCGTTGCTATCACTGGTACTCACTCACCAGAAGGTCGCGAGCGCATCAACAGCAAACTGTCTGAAGAGCGCGCAAAGGCAATTGAAAAATACTATCGTGCCCAAATGAAGAAGTACGACTACAAAGGCATGGCAGACTCTATCAAGTTTGTACTGAAGCCAGTAGTTGATGATTGGACAGGATTCAAAGCTGCTTTGGCATCATACCAGGGCATCAGCTCTGACGAGAAATCGGCTTATATGAACATCGTTAATGGCGGTGGTTCTTTCGAAGAACAAGAAAAACAATTGAAGAAATTGGCTGGCTACAAGAAAGTATTCAAAGAAGTGTATCCAGGATTGCGTACTGCAAAGACTGAAATCCTGACATTGAAAAAGAAGAAGACAGATGCTGAAATCTCTGTTTTGGCAAAACAAACTGTTC
>JANYDR010000227.1 GCA_025363495.1 Cyclobacteriaceae bacterium
AGCTCCTTCGTATGAATCGATTAAAAACTATCGTTACTCAGGGGAAGAGATGATGAGAGTTGAGCAAAATCGAATGAGAATGATTACGGGTACTCAAAATGAAGTGAAAGAGAGGATTTTACACTTAGCTCAGATCATGGATGTGGAGGAAGTGGTGATAGCTACTTTTGCTGATACGATGGAGGACAGGTTGCGTTCATATGAGTTGATTTCGGACGCGTTTGAATTGGTGACTGTTGCATCAAATTTCAAGTGATTGCCAAAATCGAGGATTGTCTAAGGAAGATTAGAGGCTGGATGTTGGAGGTTAGAAGTTCGAAGCAAAATTATGAGGTATTGCACCAAACTTCCAGCCTCTAACCTCTGATATCCGACCTTTGGTTATTAGATTATTCTAAAATCTTTCGTGACTTTGCGGCCCTACTAAACCCCGATAATGGAAGCTGGCACAAAAAAGCGTACCGACTGGTTATTTATAATAGGCCTGATCCCGTTCGTGCCTGGATATTTGATATTCGCATTTCCAACAATGGTGAGTTTTTTCGGTCTGCCGTTTTATGTGATCGGAGGATTATTGATAGTCTTTTCACGCAAGCGCTGGTGGATAAAGGTGCTTATTATTTTACCGACGCTGATCTTGAATTGGCTTGCTATCCGGTATTTGATGGGGAAATAATTTGAATAAAAGTCGAATGCATTTTCCACAGATTCGCAGATTTAATCCCCCGATTTTCGAAGAATTATAAGAGTTCCGCGAAAATCTGCTAACATTTCGATCTGTGGAATCTGTGGAAAATGTATTCCAGTCTTCCTATCACAAGATCTCACTGAGTCTTACGAAACAATTGTGGATAACCTGGTTGAAAAGTTGTGCAATTCTTTTTATCAATTTTTTTTGTGTGAATGAATCTATCAATTATGTTTATATCACTAAGTTGAATTTTTAACAGCAGGATCAAACAGCAGCGGAAAAACAAAGAATTATTTTCTACGGACAATAGTTTACAAAAAAACCGATGAGGAATGATTGTGTTCACGAGGACCTTCGGGTACAAGGGAGCGCGAAATGTAGTTTAACAATTGAGAAGTTGTTGAAGCAAGTTTTATGATGGGAAAATAGATTTAGCGTTATGAGCAGGCTACGGTCGGTGTCATAGCAAAAACGGGAAAAATCAAGCAATTGATCTTTTCCCGTTTTTATTTATTGCTTATGTATTTAAGACACAGGGACTAACCAATTGCGCTTGTCCTCAATCCGGCCAGCCCGCAAGCCATTGATCTCGTTGTAAAGCATGTTGCTGATAATTCTTTTTTCTACGGGTGGCAACACCATTTGTGTGTTGTCGTGCGTAATTTCAGAAATATGTGAAACGACGGCGGCGGTTCCTGAGCCAAACACTTCTTTTAAATTGCCTTTTTTGTAAGCTTCGAGGATCTCATCAATGTAAATATCGCGGATCTCAACTTTTATATTTTTCTCTTTAAGGATATCAATAAAATAGTTTCGCGTCGTACCATTCAAAACTGCACCCGTAAGCTTTGGTGTCAATACGGTATCGCCAATCACAAAAAACAAATTCATCATACCGGCTTCCTGAATTTTATGAAATTCAGGACTTTCGAGCCAGATAATCTGATCAAATCCTTTTTGTTTTGCCAATTGACTTGCCATTAAAGAACCCGCATAATTGCCGCCCGTTTTTGCTTCGCCTGTGCCTCCTGGAACAGCCCTTATCAATTTTTGTTCTGTTACCAGTTTTATCGGTGTTGTAAAATAGGGTTGGACTGGGCCGGTATAAATATAAAAAGTGTAGGTGTCTGAAGGAGTGACCGCCAGTGAACTTTCCGTTGCAAACATAGTGGGACGCACGTACAAGGCGCTGCCTTCCGCTTTCGGAATCCAGTTGATCTCCAACGCTATTATCGCCTTTAGAGCCTGCAAGAAAATATCATAGGGAACTTCAGGCATGCACATACGTTCCGCCGAAAGATTAAAGCGATCAATGTTTAGATTTGGACGCAGCAACCTGGGAATCCCGTCTGCGCCCATAGTAGCTTTCATTCCTTCAAAAATGCATTGACAGTATTGCAATGCTTTGGATTGAGGGTCAAGCATAAAGCCCTGATAAGGAATGATCCGGAAGTTGCCCCATTGCCTGTCGGCATAATCCATCACGAACATGTGATCAGATGTATATTTTCCGAACGGAATGTTATTGAAGTCTATGTTCTTCAGTTTCGAATTTTGAGTCCTGGTAATTTTTATATCCATTTTTTTATTGTCTCGTTAAAAATAAGCGGTGATATAAAACTAAGAATTATTTTGACTGTAGATGATGTTTCCAGTGATCTCAGAGAGATTGATTTTGATTGACAACTGACCAAAGACGTAGTTAATGACTTCGTCATTGCTACGGAAGAACTTTGCCACGGATGACACGGATTCCCAAGGAATAAATAAATACCTTTTACTTGAGATAGAAATACACGGAAGCAGCTAAGCTGCCAATCCTTCGTCATTTAGTCTAGTCGCGCATAAAGGCCTTTCAGTTTTTTATCCATGGCTTGCTGGTCAAGGAAATGACACAGATGGGCAGCGTTGCTGCCTATCTGTTAAAATCTGAGCAATCTGTGGCAAAGGTTTTTATTCTTTTCTGCGGGTTAGCAATAATGTTTACCCAAAGGAGTCTTAGAATCCGTGTCATCTGCGGCTAAGTTTTCATTTTGATATTATCGGTGCTTTCTTAAACCTGCCCCACGCTATAAAAGCAGCGATCAATGCAAAAACTATATTCGCTCCGATGTTTGAAACTTCTCCTCTTACGATATGGAAAACACTTGCACATATCATAAGAACAATAATGCAGATTGCCGCAATGGGTGTAAGGTTCGGCTTAATGCGAAGTAGTGAGGGTAGTATTAATCCCATCGCGCCTAGTAAATCCACAATTCCGGTAAATTTTACAAACGCGTCTGGGACCTCGCCAGCCCACGGCCACATAGCAGATAATTGTTCAATGGATTGAAATAACTTCATCCAGGCTGCCCAAATAAGACTGCCCGCTAAGATTACTTGTGCTACCCAAATGGTAATGTGAATTGCTTTCGAAGATGTTTGCTGACTTGTCATGCTGTGAGATTTTCTTGTATAAAGAAAATCAAATCTTTTTTAAAGGCGGCAGTGAATGTCATTAAATCCATTGTTGTAAAGAAGACGTTTGTTTTGACAGATCGTGGTTTGTGTGTAGGGAACGTCAAGTTAAGGCTTACCGGTGTCGTTGATAGGATTGAGCGTTTGGGTAATAGTGGTCAGTAATAATCGGTAGCTCGCGGTGTTTGATGCCATGGAGAAGCGGATTTACGACTTGACCCGATTACCGACCACTGATTACCGATCACGGATTAGGTTGGTCGAAATATTTGCGCATTTGAACCCACCGAGTAGGAACAGGCGTACGGAAAGTATAAGTTTAACACTATGAAAAAGTATGTTGCTATTCTGGTTGGTTTATGGGTTTTCCAGTCTGCGTCTGCACAGGAGACGGTTGATGAAAAGTCCACCTTGAGGGAGCGTTTTGGTGTAATGAAGACAAAGTCACAGACTTTCAACGATTACAAAGTGATCAAGGAGGTTGTTCTCGATGGCGTATGGAAGATCACAATGGATTCAATTAATTCCAACAAGGCAACCGTGAGGGATATGCGAAACAAGGTTGCATCTCTTGAAACAGATTTGAAAAATACCCAGGCAGCATTGCAGCAAAAAGAGGTTTCCATGGAAGAGATCACTTACGCCGGCACTCACATTTCATTTTTCGGAATTAACTTTGAAAAAAAGGCATTCGTGGGAATAGTCGGGATTTGTATCCTCGGTCTGCTGGCATTGTTAGGGATCGTAGCTGGAAAACTAAAATCACAATATTCCTCACTTAAAGAAAAGTCGGAACTTGTTGACGCTACCAACAATGAGTTTGAAGATTACAAACGGAAGGCGCTTGATAGGCAGACCAAATTATCAAGGGAGTTGCAGAATGAGCGGAATAAGCTGACTGAAATGAAGAGGGGTTAATTTTTTTATTTGATTCCAAGAACGTGTTTTGCGGATAATATTTCTGGCTTAAGTACAATACTTTATATCTACCCAATACCCAAGGAATTCAGCTTCGCTGAATTTTATTTCACCACGGAGCCACGAAGGGCAAGGAGGAATACACACAGAGTTTTGCTGCGGATTTTTTCACCAAAGTTTACGAGGCTAACGCACTGTGTGTATTTCTCCGTGGATCTCCGCGCCCTCCGTGTTGAATGCATTTAGCACATCCATGCGCGAGGGATTCATATAGCAGATATCATTGTTAATCATACATTAAAACTCTGCGTGCCTTTGCGCCTTCGCGTCTTAGCGGTAAAAGTAAAAACAACGAAGTCGCCAAAATATTGTATGATTTTGTCTAAGAACTCTTAGCTTAGTTCTATGAAACTAAGCCGCATTCTACTTTTCCTGGGCGTTGCTGCCAATGCCTTTACTGTTTTACTTGCTCTGGCCATGGGCCATGCGCCAGGAATGCAGGGGTCAGGAACTCTATTTGTCATAGTATTTTTTCCTGTTATCTGGGGAATGACGTTTATTCTCGCCATTGTATTTGTATTTGCCTTCAGGAAAACATTGCCCGATAGTACAGGGTTACGCTTTTTAGGTTTTTTCTTGTGCACGCCAATTCTTCTTATCTCAGTTTTGAGTGGCTATGAGGCAATGAAAGAAGATGTGCCGGTTGTGTATGAGCCTTTGACAAGTGTGGAGTATTGGAATGGTGTTGCGTACAAGTATGATGAGAAAGTCAACTACGAAGGTGCCGATCACGTCGCTACCCGATACATTGCGGACTCATTGGAACTCGTCACCAAAGGAGATGCCGCTTATCGCAAAGACAGCGTCTGGATTTATTATAAAGGATATTTTGTCGATACACTGAAGATCGAGTATTATAAGAATGATAGTCTGATTAGAACTGTAGATATGTCAAGAAAATAGGATGTAGGTATTGGGAATTAGGCATTAGGTATCAGGATACCTTCGAATAAATATTAGGTTCTTTAATAATATGCTGTACCTAATGCCCAATCCCTAATGCCTAATACCTACTCCCGCCCACCTCTCAATTCTCAACTCCACATTCTCCCGTATATTCATATAGAAGAAATTCATATCCGCTATATGCCATCTTCTTGTACGGATCAGGAACCTCCCAGGAATGTAAGGTTTGTTGATCCAAAGCACACCTTCATGATTTTGTGCATCTACCAGGTGAGGAACAAACGTAAAATGCCTTCCAACGCCTCCGTGATTTAATTCTTTCGAAGCGAAGTCGCTGCTGGAGTTCCACAACAATGGATTTGTTGATAAAGACTTTCTGAAATATTTTTCATAATTATCAGGGAAGTGTTTCCGTGCATAAGTATTCCACGAAGCCCACACGCCAACTTCATCTGGCTTTTCAGTAGGATGAATAGTCTTAAAAGATTCAGGTTTAATGGCGCGACCGGGGAGATATGCCATTACTAATTGCTTTTGCAGATCTTTTCCATCAAAATAATCTTTCAGCAATCGCTCTCCATGATAGCTGCCCTGGCTATGAGATGCTATGACGATTGGCCTTCCATTATTATAATGTTTCAGGTAATATTCGAAGGCAGCGCGCACATCCCCGTAGGCGAGATTGAGTGCGCTGTTCCCATCGTCCACAGCCTTTGTATAAAATGCATATAGATGAGCCTGACGATAGTAAGGAGAATAAATTCTACATGACCCATTGAAGATGCTTGCCTGGTTTAATATTGTAGTGGTCTGCGTTTTGTAGTTGAGGTCCGTATCGTTGACGTCGGCATTCCATCGATATTGATTTGCAGGCTCCCCTGTAAATGTTGTTGGGTAAATGAAGAACACATCTGCCTTTGCAGTGCTTTGGGAATTTTTAAGATTCGATTTCAAAGGAATGCTGTCAGCGGCATCAGCTTTATCTGGCAGTGAAGCCCATAGCTCGCGCTTACTATAGTCGGGCGAAGGAGGAATAGGTGAGGAGTCGAATTTATTCTCTATGACGTATAGTCCTTTGCTGCAGCAGCTCAAAATAAAAATGAGTGCTATTAAAACTGAAATCTTCCTCATGTGATCTGTTTATTTTTTGCTAATAAACCATGCCCAAAGAATGAGCACAAATTGGAAAGGCAGGCGAATCATGGCCGCCGAGTGACTGCCCACCGCCGGGTCATCCCTGAAAACGTCCCAGATATGAACAGGAAGGAAAAGACACATTAATATCGCAATACCAAGTCCAGCTTTAGACCGGTAATGCGGAATGAGCACCACGACACCAAGAATGAGTTCAACAACTCCAGTTATATAATTTATGGCAAGCTTTGGAAGAAAATCCGGAATCATGGGATTATACATTTCGGGTTTTATGAAATGATTGATTCCTCCAAAAATCAGAAATACTCCAAACAGGATTGCGAGGATGAGTTTTACGATTTTCACTGGGTTTTATTTTGGTGGGTTTTTGTTAAAGATAAGACGGTAAACAATTTCCTTTCTCTCCAGCAGGAATTTTTTGTAACCGGAATCAGTAATCGAGAAAAGATTTTGGATAAGGGGTTTTGAGATCAGGGGGTAATTGCACAGTGACATCATATTGACCATAAAGTGTTCGATAGTGATGGGTGCCAATCCGCCTTTTTTTATTTCCTGCTGCAGCTGTTTATTTAATTGTATCAATGCCTTTTTTTTGTCCTTAAAGCCAAAACATTCTATGCGCTCGGGATCTGTTGCGATCTCTGTTATTATGAAGTTTTCAAGATATGGATAATCCACTGCCTGGCTGATAAAGGTGTCAAGAAAACTATAGATTTTCACCCTGAATGGCTCGTCAGAAGAAAGGACCTCCCAAAGTTTATTCATGGTCTTTGTCATGGCTTCTTTAAAGACCTTGTCAAAGAGCAGGTCCCGGCTCCGGAAGTAATAATGGATCATTGCCCGGTTGATCCCTGCCTCATCAGCGATTTCCTGGGTGGTTGCCTTTAGATGGCCCTTTTGAAAGAAAATCCGCTTGGCGGTTTCTTTAATAAGTTCTTCTGTTTCAAGCTCTTCTGCTGGCATGTGATTCTGTTTAACACTTAAGATTCGGACTTTATTTAAAAATCGATAAACAGGTACACTAAATCCTACGCTGCAATCGTCTCTACTATTGTTCGGTTATTAAAATATTTTACTGAATTCGTGAACCTCCGTGCTTTAGCCTCTGTTTACTACTAACAATATAGTTAAATAAAATTGTTAATCCCACGCATCCGTTCTAATTCAATAAAAGCATTTTTTTTTGTCCCTCAATTAACAAAAATGTTAAACAAAATAGTTGGTAATTTAAAATCCCCCCATTATGAAAAAAATTTTACTTATTGTTTTCGGTATCTATCTGTCTGGCATACCTCCCTTATTCGCTCAACAAGACCAGCCAGACAAAGTATTTCGGGCCTATTGGGATAATGATTTTTTTAATATTCGTGGCCAGGGTACAGACGAGGCCTACACAAATGGCCTTCGGTTTGATTTTTTTTATGAGAAGCCAAAACACTCCTCTTTTTTTCTTGACAAAATATTCCCCAGTGCCGGTGATAGCAGTGTGAATGTACGGGGATGGGGACTGACACAAGTAATGATTACTCCCAAAGACCTCACTAAATCAGATTATCAGCCTGGCGATTATCCTTATGCAGGTGCGTTGTTTGGAACTCGTTCATTTTACTCCTACAATCCGATCAAAAAATACAGTTTTCAGACAGAATTTTTATTCGGTGTCCGAGGGCCGGAATCATTTGCAGCGCAGACTCAGAAGTTTATCCACTATATAATAAAAGATAAGCAGCCGATGGGCTGGAACAACCAGGTTGGAACGAAGCTCATTCTCAATTTAAATTTTATTGCGGAAAAAGAGTTAGCTCATTATCGTAATTCAATTGAGGTGATTGGAGGAGGCCAGGCGTATGCAGGATCGATACTCAATGGTTTTTCGGCCTATGGAATGGTACGCATTGGAAAAATGACCCCTTATTTTAATGGATATGTCAGTCAGCACTCCACTCAAAAGAAAGGTGTATCCGGGAAAAACAGGCTTCAGGCGTATTTGATCATTCGCCCAAGCGCCGGATTAATCTTTAGTAACGAGTTGGTAAGTGACAGGGGAATCAACAGGTCACCAGAAATAGCGAAAACCGAACTTCCGATTGAGAACTGGGATTTAAGAATAGATTACGGTGTAGTGATTGCTTCCGGACGAGTTAGTTTTTCCTTTATTCAAAAATCAATGTCGCCGATGTTGAAAGGTTTGCCTAATCATGAAGTGGGAAATTTGTCGCTCTATTATAGTTGGTGAGGAATCGTTGTTCACTGCTCGTTAATAGTTAATCGTAGCGTAAGTAAACTGATGAAGATAAATCTTTGATTAACGGATAACCACTAACTATTGACAACTTCTTCCTTAATCTGAAGTCCATCAATATCTCCATTCTCCGTCAGCATAATTGCAATGCCTCGCGTCGAAGGGAATTGTGCAAACGTGATTAGCATGATGGAAGTAAATGGTACCGACAATAACATTCCGAGTAATCCCCATACGGCTCCCCAGAATGAAAGTGCAATTAAGACTACCAACGGACTAAGGTTAAGTGATTTCCCCATGACTTTTGGTTCGACATAGTTGCCAATAATAAGATGAATTGACATTATACTTCCAAAGATCCATGCAAACGGCCAAAACGCCCCCATTTGAAGAACAGCAAAAACCGAAGGTAAAAGAGTTGATATTATGGAGCCTACGTATGGAATAAAATTAAGTGCAAAAATCAATAGTGCCCAAAGAAATGCGAAGTCAACGCCTACAATCACCATCACAGCATAACCAAGGATTGCTGTTGCCAGACTTACAAAAGCCTTCACCATCATGTATTTATTGGTAGAATGATAGATTTGATTTATTAGATGAGATGCCTTCTGAGCTTGTCCTGGCGAATTTAAAACCAGTGACATTTTTTTTACAAATGAAGTCTCTTCCAGCAAAATGAATATGGTATAGATGATCACTAAAAACAGATTGCCAACGAGGCTTGATGTCGAGGCGACCATGTCTTTTAAGAAGCCTTCAATGTTGAGGTCTCCGATTTTACTTTCCAGGTTGTCAGTAATATTCTCGATACCGATAGCATTTCCGAAAGAAGTAATCAATGAATTGAGAGTAGCAAGGTAGGTGGGGTAGTTTGTAATGATTTGGTTGATGTTGGAGACCAGCACCCTGACAGACCCTTCGATAATTACAATAATAATGACTAATGCAATTGCCCTTCTTACCCAGTGATTTAGTGGCTTGCCACGGAATTTTATTTTCTCTATCGCTCCGTTGAATGCCTTTATGAGATACCAAAATAGAATTCCAAGGGCCAGTGGTTTAAGTATTTCTTTGAAAAAGATCAGAAGAAAAATGATGATACCTGTGAACAAGGAAACACAAAGCGCCTTGAATAATAAAGATTCGGTGAAACGGGTTTCATTCATGGGTGTATGAGTATGGGTTAAAGCTACGAAGAACGGGTGGGAGTTCGAAGTTCTGGGTTTTCAGGTTCTAGGTTTTCGGTTCTGGGTTCTAGGTTTGTCATTAAACAAAGAAAGCCTATCCCATGTTAACAGGATAGGTCTTTGTTGAGAATGAGGGGCCTAGTGATTACGACCTAGTTCAGTCAACTTGGTTACGTCGTTATTGATTGATAGAATCAAGAGGCAGGAGGCGGTGCAAAAGACCGGACTTGTTATGCAGTGATGACCGCTCCAGCTTCCGTCATCATTTTGAATGTTTAGGAGACGGCCGCTCATGTTATCATACCAGGATTTCCAGTCATTGTCCTTACCGATGATCATGCTCTCTCCGGTTTGCAGGTAGCTAAGGAATTCTTCTCCACCGTTGCTGCCAAAGCCATCCATCACATCACTGCGTTGCGCCTGAACTTTGGCCGACTGATAAACTTCATATGCGGTAGAATATTTCATTGCTTCATCTTTACCAAAACCAATTTTCTCAAGGTTAGCTGTTGTAGGAGCAGCGTTTCCTCCAAGTCTCCCATCAAGTTTTGCTTTCTTAATTTCTTCTTCTGCACGTCTCGCTTCTTTAGCACTCGCACGCGCTGAACCTGTTACCGAATATAGCATTACACCGGCGCCCAATTCTGTTTTTACTCCTCCGGTCTTAGCGTCATAATTATTTTTCTGGAATTCACGTGCTCTGTCAAGTGCTCCATCATCTACTTTGGCACCCTGGGCCTGTGCCGCTTCCAAAGCATTCGTAGCAAATGATGATTGAAGAACGCCAGCCCAACCGGAACCTTTGAAACTCCCATTGCTATCCTGAGCCCGCTGAATTTTCGAAACACAAATATCGTTGGCTTTCTTTACACGTTCTTTCAATTGTAAGTCCTGATCGAGATAACCATCGAGAAGATTTGAGAAAAACTGAGAGGCGAGTATCACATCAATGTTGGCTCCAAGCTTTACCTGTATCTGCGTTCCGGTTTGCTCAGTGATATTATAGCTTTCTGATGAAGATGTTTCTACTGTCGTGAGAAGATAGTTTAGTGCTTTGCGATGTGCTGATGAATACTCACCTTTTGTGAGCGTATTTTCATTCCTTAGCAATGCCATTGCCACCATGGAAGTTGTTGCAGGATCGGCCTGAACTGCGAGGGGGTCCATAACATCCTGGCGATGATGGCTGCCAGCACCCCAGCCTCCGTTCGCACTTTGCGCTTTCATCATCCACTCCAAACCATGTTGAAGGGATGTCTGAACTTTTGCGGAACTTAAAAAGACGAAGCTTGAATCGGAAGATTCCTCGCCCATTACTGTTCGGAATACACAGCCTTTGGGAATAGAACGATAGGTAGTGCGATACCTTGTTTTGGTTTTACTGCTGAAGGTAAACGATATCAACAGAAATGTGCTGATAGCGAAAAGGGCTATCGTGACTGCTTTCCATGTTTTCATATTGGTAGTTTTTTAATTTACCATAGGATGCAGGGAACAGTGGTTTTTCCATAAGGAAGATCAATTTTTTTGTGTCTTTTTTGCGACAAAAACACGAAGGAATGCAAATGCGGTTTTAAACAGCTTCGCTGTGGTCGCTCACCGCCGAGACGCTATGGCGCAGAGGACAGCTGAGTTATGCCGTAAGAGCTTTGTGTGCCTCAGCGCCTTTGTGCCTCTGCGGTAAAAGCACCACGACGAAGCCGCCAACATTAATAATAATTAGTGGCAGAATGAATAGTAAAAATTTATGCTTCATATAGCTGATAAATTATTTTCGATCTAACAGTGATAAGCCAAGTCGTATCTGAGTTGGATTGGGTGGAGCTTCAAGGAATGTCATGT